>NZ_JBKYMO010000022.1:0-28221 GCF_047302915.1 Massilia sp. CT11-108
TCGTCGACGGCAACGATTTTTATTCGTCGCCGCGCATCTCCCCCGACGGCAAACACCTCGCGTGGCTGAGCTGGGACCATCCGCGCATGCCGTGGCAGGGCACCGAACTGTGGCTGGCCGAGATCGGCGACGACGGCACGCCGCTGGACGGCCGCCTGATCGCCGGCGGGGCAGACGAAGCGATCGTGCAGCCGGAATGGTCGCCGGACGGGACACTCCACTTCGTGTCCGACCGCAGCGGCTGGTGGAACCTGTACCGCTACGAGCACGGCGTCGTGGATCCCGTGTGCCCGCGCGCGGCGGAATTCGGCGGCCCGCACTGGGTCTTCGGGAACAGCATGTACGGCTTCCGCTCGGCCACGGAAATCGTCTGCACGTTCATCGAAGATGGCGTGAGCAAGCTGGCACGCCTCGATGCGCGCAGTGGCCACCTCACACCCATCGCCACGCCTTACGAACAGATCAGCGAACTGAAGATCGAAGGCGACACGGTGGCGCTGCTGGGCGGCGCGCCCACGCTGGCGGCGGAAATCGCGTGCATCGATCTCGCGACCGGCCGGCGCGACGTGCTCGCGCGCTCGATCGAGCAGCTGCCCGACGTGAGCTATCTGTCGGTCCCGCAAAGCATCCGCTACCCGAGTATGAATGGGAGAACGGCGTACGCGTTCTTCTACCCGCCCACGAACAGGGATTTCGCGCCGCAGCCGGGCGAACTGCCGCCGCTGATGGTGATCGGCCACGGCGGCCCCACGAGCATGGCGGCCAGCACGCTCAAACTGGCCACGCAGTTCTGGACGAGCCGCGGCATCGCCGTGCTGGACGTGAACTATGGCGGCAGCACGGGCTTCGGCCGCGCCTACCGCGACCTGCTGAAGGGTCAATGGGGCGTGGTCGACGTCGAGGATTGCGTCGCGGGTGCCCAGCACCTCGTCGACAACGATCTCGTCGACCGCGAGCGCCTCGTGATCCGCGGCGGCAGCGCGGGCGGCCTGACGACCCTGTGCGCCCTCGCCTTCCACGACGTGTTCAAGGCCGGCGCCAGCTACTACGGCGTGTCCGATCTAAAAGGCCTGGACGCGGATTCGCACAAGTTCGAATCGCACTACAACGAATACCTGATCGCGCCGAAGGAAAGCGCCGACCGCGTCTACGCCGAGCGCTCGCCGATCAACCACACCGATAAACTGCACCGGCCGATGATCTTCTTCCAGGGTCTCGACGACAAGGTCGTGCCGCCGCCGCAATCCGAAGTGATGGTGTCCGCGCTGCGCGCGCGCGGCGTGCCCGTCGCATACATCACGCTGGCCGGCGAGGGCCACGGCTTCCGCAAGGCGGACAGCATCGTGCGCACGCTGGAAGCGGAGCTGTATTTTTATCTGCGCGTGTTCGGCATCCCCGTCCCCGAAAGCCTGCCAGCCGTCGAGATCGAGAATCTCCCTGCATGAGCGATGAGGTGTTACACGCGGTCGTGGAAGCCTGCGACGAGCAACGCAAGCTGATCCTCGCGCTGCTGGCGCTGGCCGGCGAGCCGATGGGACGGCGGCGCATCCACGAACACCTGGCGCCGCTGGAGGCCAGCGCGGGCGAGCAAAAACTGGCCGAGCCGATGGAGCGCCTGCGCGCCGATGGCCTGGTCGGCGAGTTGCCGTCGCGCGGCTACACGATCGCCGCCGATGTCGCCTGGCCCGCCATCCAGTGGGCGCTGCGCACGCGCCGGCTCAACGAGCTGCGCGAGGTCTACCAGCAGGTGACGCCGCTGCGCGTGGACTGGCAGGGCACGCCCATGCTGCGCAGCTACCGCCAGGGCGTCGCGCTGCTGCGTTTCGCCCTGCTCGCCGGCGATGGCCCGAAAGCCGTCGCGCCGCTGCTGGCCGCGTGCCTGCGCTGCCACGAAGCGGCGTACCTGCATCCGCTCGTCGACATCTGCGCGCGGCCGTTCGAGCCGGACCTGATGGAGCGCATCAACGGGCTTGTACGCGACGACGTGCTCGCGGTCCTCGTCAACCACGTGCAGCGCGAGCCGGCCAGCGCGCCCGCGATCCGCGCGTATGCGGAAGACCATGTGGCACAGGGCGGCGCATCGATGGCGCTGCGCACGGCCCTGGCGGAGCACCTGATCCTGTGCGGGCGCCTCGACGCGGCGGCCGACCTGCTCGTCGACCTCGACGAATCCGCCACGCTGTACTACCGCAGCGTGCTGCAACTGCTGCGCGGCGACACGGAACCCGCGCTGGCCGGCTTCGACAAGGCGTTGAAAGCGCTGCGGCGCGAGACGGGCAAACGCAAGGCCATCTTCGAGGGCATCGGCGGCCATCTGTACGTGACGGCGCTGCTGAGGAGCGCCGACACCAGGCATGCGAAGGCCGTGGAGTCGTATCTGGACAGCGCCACGCGCGCCGTGCAAAGCCACGATACGGCCGTGTACCAGCAGTTGTCGATGCTGCGCCAGATCCGCGGCGGCACGGTCGATGCGGAGGTGCTCCCGTCGCGCAACTGGGAGACGAGCCTGCAACCCGTGATGTTCCGCGCCCTGCTGCACTGGTGGCTCGGCATGCCGCAGCTGGCGGACCAGCGCGCCATGCTGGAACAGCAGTTCGAAGAAGCGGGGAAAGCGGGCTTCGACTTCATCGCGGCGCAGATCGCGTCCGTGCTGGGGCAGCTGGGCATGGTCGGCATCGACAAGCAGGCGATCGCGCTGCGCCAGCGGCACCGCTTCGTCGACCTCGCGCTGTGGTTCGAGCGCGAGCAGCCGTGGGAGCGCCAGCTGAACGCCCTCATCAACCTGCAGCCCGCCGTGAACGTGGAGGTGGTGAAGGAATCGCGACTCGCGTGGCTCGTGAGCTGGGACGCGCACCTCGGCATCCGCGCCATCGAACCGAGAGAACAGAAGCGCGACGTGCAGGGCGGCTGGACGCGCGGCCGTCCGCTGGGCCTCAAGCGTCTCGCGGAAGAGGCGGCGGAGCTGGACTTCCTGACCGCGCAGGACGTGCAGGTCGCCAGCAGCATCGGCGCCTACCGCTACTACAGCGGCACGGGCACGCGCTACGAATTCGACCTGGACAAGGCCGTGGCCGCGCTGGCCGGCCACCCGCTGCTGTTCTGGATGGATGCGCCGGGCACGCGCATCGAACTGCTGCCGGGCGAGCCGCAACTGGTCGTGCGCGCCGGCGGCGGCAAGGTCATGATCACGCTGGTGCCACCCTTGCGCGAGCAGCAGGGCGAGGTCGTCGTCACGAAGGAGACGCCGACGAGATTGCGCATCGTGCGGGTAAAAGACGAGCACCGGCGCATCGGCGCCATCGTCGGCGACGGGCTCGAAGTGCCGCTGGAAGCGGAGAAGCGCGTGCTGCAGGCGATCAGCGCCATCTCGTCCATCGTCACCGTGCAGTCGGATATCGGCGGCAGCGCGGCGGACATCGAGCAAGTGACGGCCGATCCGCGCCTGCACATCAACCTGCTGCCTTACCAGCAGGGCCTGCGCATCCAGGTGATGGTGCGGCCGCTGCCCGATGCGGGCCCCTACTTCCGCCCGGGCGACGGCGCGGAAAGCGTGATCGCCGACGTGGGCGGCGTGCGCACGGAAGCGCGCCGCGACCTGAATGCCGAACGCGAGGCCGAACGCCAGCTGCTGGCCGACCTGCCGGCGCTGGAGCACGCGGAAGACGAGCATGGCGAATGGCTGCTCGCGGCGCCGATCCACTGCCTGGAACTCGTCGTCCAGCTGCAGGAACTGGATGCAGCGAAGGTCGTCGTCGCGTGGCCCGAGGGCGAATCGTTCCGCGTGTCGAAGAAGATCACGTCGAAGTCCGTGCGCCTCCAGATCCGGCGCGACAAGGACTGGTTCGCCGCGAACGGCGAAGTGCAGGTCGACGAGAACAAGGTGATGGACCTGCGCGAGCTGCTCGCACGCGTGCGCGAGGACCGTTTCATTGCCCTCGGCGACAACCAGTTTCTCGCGCTCACGCACGAGCTGCACCGCCGCCTGATGGATCTCTCTGCCTACAGCGATGCGGACCAGGAGGCGCTGCGCTTCCACCCGCTCGCCAGCTTCGCGCTGGAAGAGATGGCGCTGGAAGCGGGCGGCGTCGACGCGGATAAAGCGTGGCGCGCGCACCTGAAGCACATGCAGGAGAACGCCGAATACCGGCCGCAGTTGCCGAACACCTTGCAGGCGGAGCTGCGCGATTACCAGGTCGAAGGCTTCGAATGGCTGTCGCGCCTTGCGCACTGGGGCGTCGGCGCCTGCCTCGCGGACGACATGGGCCTCGGCAAGACGTTACAAGCGCTGGCGCTGATCCTGTCGCGCGCGCCGGGCGGGCCGACGCTCGTCGTGGCACCGACGTCCGTCGCGACGAACTGGCTGGCGGAAGCGGAGCGCTTCGCGCCGACGCTGAACGTGAAGCTGTTCGGGCCCGGCGACCGCGCCGCGATGCTGAAGGACGCTGGACCGTTCGACGTGATCGTCGCCAGCTACGGCCTGCTGCAGCTGGAGTCCGCGCTGTTCGACGGCATCCGCTGGCACACGATCGTGCTCGATGAAGCGCAGGCCATCAAGAACGCGTACACGCGCCGCTCGGCCGCCGTGATGGCGCTCACGGGCGATTTCAAAATGGTCGCCACCGGCACGCCGCTGGAGAATCACCTGGGCGAGTTGTGGAACCTGTTCCGCTTCATCAATCCGGGCCTGCTCGGGACAAGCGACCAGTTCCAGCTGCGCTTCTCCGGCCCGATCGAAAAGGCATCGGACAAGCGCGCGGAACTGGCGGCGCGCACGCGCCTGCGCCGCCTCACGCAGCCGTTCATCCTGCGCCGCACGAAGGCGCAGGTGCTGTCCGAACTGCCGCCGCGCACGGAGGTCAATCTGCCGGTGCAGCTGTCGGAAGAAGAGACGGCGCTGTACGAATCGCTGCGGCGCGAAGCGCTCGAACGCATCGCCGCACTGGAGGCACCGCAATCGCAGAAACAGATCCAGATCCTGGCCGAGATGATGAAGCTGCGCCGCGCGTGCTGCAATCCCGCGCTCGTCGCGCCGGAGAGCGGCATCCGCAGCAGCAAGCTGGAGACGTTCGCGCGCCTCGCGGATGAATTGCTGGAAAACCGCCACAAGGCGCTCGTGTTCAGCCAGTTCGTCGACCACCTCACGCTGATCCGCAAGCATCTGGACGAGCGCGGCATCCGCTACCAGTACCTCGACGGGAGCACTCCAATGCAGGAACGGAAGCGCCGCGTGGATGCGTTCCAGGCCGGAGACGGCGACCTGTTCCTGATCTCGCTGAAGGCGGGCGGCGTCGGCATCAACCTGACGGCGGCCGATTACGTCATCCACATGGACCCGTGGTGGAATCCGGCCGTGGAAGACCAGGCCAGCGACCGCGCGCACCGCATGGGCCAGCAGCGGCCCGTGACGATCTACCGGCTGGTCGCGCGCCACACGATCGAGGAAGGCATCGTCGACCTGCACCGCCACAAGCGCGACCTGGCCGACAGCCTGCTGGAAGGGACGGACGTCGCCGCGCGCCTGTCGCCGGCGGACATGCTGGCCATGCTGCAGGCGGGGCTCGCAGGGTCGTCGGGCCCGCGTCCGCCATCCGTCGAAGAGTGGCAAACCGGGTGAGGATGCATGCCGTTGCGGGCGCGTTGGCGACGGATCACGTCACGACGCGCGCGTGACGTATTGTTTCAGACGCCCGCAAAAGCGCCAAATGATGCTAATCTGACGCCCCCCATCTGGCCCATCCATAAACCAGGCAGATAGAACATGATGAAATCGAAAATCGCACTGGCCGTCCTGCTGACCAGCGTCGCACTGGCGCCGGCGAGTGCGCGTCCCAAGACGCATCACAAGGCGGCCAGCACGGCCAAAGCCAAGAGCAAGCCGAAGGCCAAAGCCGCCGCCAAGCCGGTACGGAAGGCCGCCGCGCACGTCGCCGCCGCCACGCCACAGAACCGCAATGACCGCTACATGGACTCGCTGTCCATGCAATTCGTGACCGCGCTGTGGCGCATCGATCCGGAAGACGGCATCTACGTCGGCAAGTTCGACGCCGCGGCGAGGCTGACGATTCCCGACGCCGCCACGCGCGCGAAAAAGCTCGCGTTCATCGACGAGTGGCTCGACAAGTTCGGCAAGCTGAACGCCGACAAACTGTCGCCGAACCAGCGCACCGACCTCGCCGTCCTCCTCAACAAGCTGAATTACGAGCGCTGGCAGCTGACCACGTTCCGCGAGTTCGAATGGAACCCGGCCGAGTACAACGTGGCGCAGACGTTCGACCTGATCCTGACGACGGAATACGCCGCGAAGGCCCAGCGCCTGCGCACGATCCTGAAACGCCTGGCCGAGGTGCCGGCGTACTACCAGGCCGCGCAAGCGTCCATCGTCAACCCGACGCACGAACACACGCAGCTCGCGATCCAGCAGGCGCCGGGCACGCTCGTCGTGCTGGCGGACCTCGGCAAGGCCGCGCAGGAATCGATCCTGACGCCGCAGGAGAAGGCGATCTTCGCGCAGCGCATCGCGAACGCCGGCACGGCGGTGGTGGCGTGGGTCGACTTCCTGACGGACCTCGACAAGTCGCAGGGGCAGATGCAGAACGCGCGCTCGTTCCGCATCGGCAAGGACCTGTACGAACAAAAATTCGCGTTCGAGATCCAGTCCGCCAGCACGGGCGAGCAGACGTATCGCAAGGCCCTGGCCGCGCGCGACGAACTCCTCACGCGCATGGACGGCCTCGCCGACCAGTTGTGGGACAAGACGATGGGCGCCGCCGCGAAGCCCGCGGACCGTTATCAAAAAATCGGCATGGTGATCGACAAGCTCTCGCTGCAGCACACGACGCCCGCCAACTTCCTGCCCGAGATCCGCCGCCAGATCCCGCAACTGCAGGAGTACGTCATCAAGAACAACCTCGTGACGATCGACCCGAGCAAGCCGCTCGTCGTGCGCGAGACGCCGCTGTACCAGCGCGGCGTGGCCGGCGCCAGCATCGACGCGCCGGGGCCGTACCGTCCGAAGGATAAAACCTATTACAACGTGACGCCGCTGGACGGCCTCACGCCCGAGCAGGCCGAAAGCAGCATGCGCGAGTACAACAACTGGATGCTGCAAATCCTGAACATCCACGAGGCGATCCCCGGCCACTACACGCAGCTGATGAACGCGAACCGTTCGCCGTCGCTGGTGAAGGCGTTGTTCGGCAACGGCGCCATGGTCGAAGGCTGGGCCGTGTACGGCGAGCGCATGATGCTGGAATCGGGCTATGGCGACAACGCGCCGGAGCTGTGGCTGATGTGGTGCAAGTGGAACCTGCGCAGCGTCTCCAACACGATCCTCGACTACAGCGTGCACGTGCTGGGCATGACGCGCGAACAGGCGATCGACCTGCTCGTGCGCCAGGCGTTCCAGACCCCGCAGGAAGCGGCCGAGAAGTGGAAACGCGCGCAGCTGTCGTCCGTGCAGCTCTCCAGTTATTTCAGCGGCTACAGCGACATCATGGAACTCCGTGAGCGCCGCAAGGAACAGCTGGGCGAGCGCTTCGACCTCAAGCAATTCCACGACCAGTTCCTCGGTTACGGGAATGCGCCGGTGAAGATCATCGGCCAGCTGATGCAGTAACGCGTGAAGCGCATCACGATCGTCGCGGCGCTCGCGGGCGTCGCCGTGCTGGCCGGCGGCGCGGCCCTGTACGTCTTCAACGCGCGCCAGGATGCGACGCCGGGACGCGCGTTCTGGCGTCCCGCCGACGCGCCGACCAGGCCCGCATGGTCCGCACGCGTGACGCCGCTGCCGGACCGCTTCGGCGATCCGTTCGGAACCGTCGTCGATGGCCACGGCAACGTGTTCGTCGCGGACGGTGGCGACTGCAGCTGCATCCGCCGCATCGCGCCGGACGGACAGGTGACCCTCTTCGCCGGTGGGCACGCGGGCTTCGCGGACGGTGTCGGCGCCGCCGCGGCATTCGACACGCCATCGGCGCTGGCGATCGACCGCCTCGGCAACCTGTACGTCGCCGACACGCACAACAACGCGGTCCGCAAGGTGGCGCCCGACGGCAGCGTGAGCACGCTGGCGGGCAGCGCCGCCGGCTTCGACGGGCCGGTCGGCGTGGCCGTCGACCGCGACGGCAACGTGTATGTGGCCGACACCTACAACGACCGCATCGGCCGCATCGGCAAGGACGGCGCGGTGACGACGGTGGCCGGCAGCGGCACGCCCGGCCACCTGGACGGCATGGGCACCGCGGCCGGATTCGACACACCCAGCGCCATCGCGGTCGACAAGCACGGCGTGCTGTTCGTCGCCGACACGGGCAACAATGCGATCCGGCGCATCGACAAGAATGGCGAAGTGACGACGCTCGCGCGCGCGCCCGAGGACGAACAGCGTCCGCTGCTGCGGCGTCCCGTCGCGCTGGCACTGACGCATGACGGCTACCTGTATGCGAGCGGCGCGGGTGGGCGCATCCTCCAGTTCGACCCGAGCGGGCAGTATCACGCCCTGCCGGACGTCGACCACCCCGAAGGTGCGAGCTATGCGAGCGACGGCAGCGTGCGCCTGTATGCGCCGCGCGGCATCGCCGTGAAACGCGACGGTGCGCTGGTGGTGGCCGATGGCCAGGCGCAGCAGATGTTCGTGCTGGCCCCGCCCCAACCGGGCACGCCACCCCCGCAGGCGCGGCCGCAGGTACTGCCCGCAGTGGCATCGATGCCCTGGCCCGTGGGCCCGCAAGCGGAACCGCACGAAGTCGTCGGCGTGCTGGGCGAGGTGCGCGGCAGCTACGATGGCGAAAACCGCGACCACTTCCATGCGGGCCTGGACATCCGCGCCGACGTCGGCGCACGCGTGCTGGCGGTCCTGCCGGCGACGGTCGGCGATCCGTATCCCAACTGGGCGTTCGGCGAACTCGGCGAAGGCATGAGCATCGGGCCGCTGTCGTACATCCACATGCGCGTGGGCCGCGACGCCAGGGGCAATGCGCTCGATCCGCGGTTCCAGGTGCTGCGCGGCGCGAACGGCAAGCCGGAACGCGTGCGCATACGGCGCGGCACGCGGTTCGCCGTCGGCGACGCGCTCGGCACGATCAATCCGATGGCGCACGTGCACATGGAGTACTACCCCGGCGGCCGCGCGGTCAACGCGCTGGCCCTGCCCTTCGTCGGCCTGCGCGACACGGTGCCGCCCCGCATCCAGAGCATCGCGCTGTACGATGCGAGCGGCCAGCGCCTGCCGCGCAAGAAGGGCCAGCGCCTGCACGTGGCGCGCACGCTCGGCGCCCTCACGATCGTCGCCGCCGCCTACGACCAGATGGACGGCAACCTGGCGCGCCGCCGCCTCGGCCTGTACAAGCTGGGCTACCAGCTGCTCCATGCGGACGGCAGCCCCGTCGCCGGATTCGAGACGCCGCGCATCACGCAGGTCTACGACCGCCTGCCGCGCGAGCGCGAAGCGGTGAAGCTGCTGTATGCGGAAAACAGCGGCATCACGGTCTACGGCAGCAAGGCCACGGTGTTCGCTTATGCCGTCAACAACACGCTGCACGATGGCGTGGCACTGCCCGGCACGTGGAAGGTGGACGGTCTCGAGCCGGGCGATTACGTGCTACGGATCTACGCGGCGGATTTCGCGGGACAGGTGGCGCTGGAGGGGCGGGATCTGCCGATCACGGTGGAATAAGCACTCATTCAAAAGCGACGCGTGCCAGGAAGTCGGTTTTCACCACGGTGCGCTCGATCTTCGTATCGGGCCCGATATAGACATCGACGCGGCTGAACGGCCGTCTGATTTCCACGCCGTCGCGGCTGGCGAGTGGCAGGCTCACGTCGATGAAGTAGTCGGTATGGAGACGGCGGGCGGTACGGAACTCGATGCTTGCTCCGGGCCCCAGGTGATCCTTGACGATGTCGTTGTCTTCGTTGAAGAAATAGGTCACGGGCGCGACGGCCTGGGCGGAGTAATGCAGGAAGACGACCGGCAGCGTAACAGCGTTCACGAACAACGCGAGCCATGACGCCACGATCGCCCCGGCGATGGCCAGCAGTGTCTTGCGCATCGATTCGATATTCTTGTCGCAACAAAAAGAATTGTATCATGCTGAGTTTTTCGATTTCACGAACGACTCACGATGAACAAACTTCTTGGAACCGTCGTACTCGCTGCCTGCATGGCCTTCGGCGCGCCGCGCGCCGGCGCCAGCGTGTCGTCGCAACAGCAGGGCATGCACCGGTGCGCTGGTACCGGCTGACCGAAAGCGACGACGGCCATCCGGACGACCTCGCCTATTTTTTCAAGAAGATCTCCAGCACGAGTTATCCGGCCAGTGCGAAGCTGACGGTCGAGCTGGTGTTGAAAAAAGAAGTGGCCGCAAAATCGAAAAAATAGCGCGAAAAAATAGCGGCGATCAGGACTGTTCCTGCGGCGCCTGTGTCGCCTTGACGAAGATCGGCGCCATCAGCAACCCGAGCTCGAACAGCAGGCACATCGGAATGGCCAGCGCCAGCTGGCTGACGGCGTCCGGCGGCGTGACGATGGCGGCGATGACGAACGCGCCGACGATGGCGTACGGACGGATCGAGCGCAGCTTCTCGACGCTGACGATGCCCATCCGGACGAGGATCACGACGACGACCGGCACCTCGAACGTGGCGCCGAACGCAAGGCACATGGACATCACGAAGTCGAGGTAGTTCTCGATGTCCGGCATCACGGCGATGGACGTCGGCGAGAAGTTGCCGATGAAGTGGAACACGCGGCCGAACACGAAGAAGTAGCAGAACGCGACGCCCGCGATGAAGAGGAACGACGACGAGATCACGAGCGGCAGCACGAGCCGCTTTTCGTGTGCGTACAGCCCCGGTGCGACGAACGCCCACACCTGATAAAAGACCCACGGCAGCGCGAGGATGAAGGCGATCAGCAGCGTGACCTTCATCGGCACGAGGAACGGCGAGACGACGCCGGTGGCGATCATCTTGGAGCCGGCCGGCAGCGCGGCCAGCATCGGGGCGGCGAGGAAATCGTAGATCTGTGCCGGGCCCGGCCACAGCATCAGCACGATACAGGCGAGGACGATGCCGTACGTCGCCTTGATCAGGCGGTCGCGCAGCTCGACCAGGTGGGAGATGAAGGTTTCTTCGCCCGCGGTTTCTTCAGTCATCTGGCGCTAGGAGGCGGCGCCCAACGGCGGCCGTCATCAGAAAAATTTGGTGTTGGAAGTGGCGCCGGGACGGAACTTGCGCACGCGTGCGGCACCGGACAGCACATGCTGGCGCGTGCCCTGGCGGTTCTTGTACCAGGCCGGCATGCTCGACGTCTTCGCCAGCTTCTTGCGGCGGAAGTCGCGCGCCTTGCGCTCGATGTCGTCCGTCGAGGCCGTCGTCGGCATTACGGCCGTGTCGCCGCGCCAGGCGGACTCGACCTCGTCCATGTGGGTCGAGACGGTGTTCTCGACCTCGGACTTGAACGTCTCGACCTCGGACTTGAAGCTTTGCGCGCTGTCCTGGATATCCTTGTGCAGATTGCGCAATTCTTCCATTTCGATCTCGCGCGAGACCTCCGACTTCACGTCGTGCAGGTAGCGCTGGGCGCGGCCGTACAGGGTGCCGGCCATGCGCGCCACCTTAGGCAGTTTCTCGGGGCCAATCACAACCAGCGCCACCGCGCCGATGATGGCGAGTTTGGTAAGACCGAGATCGATCATGCGGGGTCAGGCATGGGCTTAGTGGCGGGCTTAGTGGCGCGCTTAGTGACGCGTTTTTTCGCGCGCATCGACGTCGATCGTCGACTTGTCGGCCACCTGCTGCGCGGTCTGTTGCGCCGTCTGGCTGGCAGGCGTCTTGCCGTCTTCCTCGCCCTTCATGCCATCCTTGAAACCCTTGACGGCCTTGCCCAGGTCCGAGCCCGCATTGCGCAGCTTGCTCGTACCGAACACCACCACCACCACGACCAGCACGATCAACCAGTGCCAGAGACTCATCGAACCCATTGTTTTCTCCTTGCCGGGCAGCAGCCCGATCAGCGTAAGCTAAAGCTACGCCAGTATAAGCGGTTTAGGGCCGGAATGCCCTCTTTCCTTTAGGGAATTACGTTCCCAGGCCACGCCACGGACGCGGACCGCCGTAGACGTGCAGGTGCAGGTGATACACCTCCTGCCCGCCGTCCGGACCGACGTTGAACAGCGTCTTGTAGCCGCCGCTGCGCTCGCCGTCCGGGCCGGTCTTCACCGCGATGCCGTGTTCAAGCGCCAGCTTCGGCGCCAGCGCCAGCATCTTGCCCAGCACGGGCGCATGCGCGTCGGTGCAGTCGGACAGGCTGGCCACGTGCTGCTTCGGGATCACCAGCAGGTGGACGGGCGCGGCCGGGTTGATGTCCTTGAACGCGAGCAGCTCGTCGTCCTCGTACACCACGCTGGCCGGGATCTGTTTGGCGACGATCTTGCAGAAGATGCAGTTATCCATGTTCTCTCACATTCTATCGATACGGGATGACGCCGGCGTGACAGCCGGGCTCAGTCTTTCGGACGCGACGCCTTTTCCTCGATGCCGGAAATGCCTTCGCGCCGCGCCAGTTCGTCCAGCACCTGCTGCGGCGTGAGGCCGAACTGCGCCAGCAGGACGATCGAATGGAACCACAGGTCGGCCGTCTCGTACAGCAGCTTCGACGCATCCGCGCCGGCGCGCACGTCCTTCGCTGCCATCACGGTCTCGACGGCTTCCTCGCCGATCTTTTTCAGGATGGCGTCGTCGCCCTTGGCGAACAGTTTCGCGACGTACGAGGCCGTCGGGTCGCCGCCGTTGGCCGGCTTGCGGGATTCGATGACGGCCGCGAGGCGTTCCAGTTGCGTGCTCATGTGTGCGCTATTTCTTCTTCTGGTTGGTGTAGATGGTGTCCGGATCCTGCAGCACGGGCTCGACGCTGTTCCAGTCGCCGTCCTCGAACTTCTGGAAGAAGCAGGAATGGCGGCCGGTATGGCAGGCGATGCCGCCGGCCTGCTCGACCTTCAGCAGCACCACGTCTTCGTCGCAGTCGAGGCGGATTTCCAGCACTTTCTGCACGTGGCCGGACTCTTCGCCCTTGTGCCATAGCTTCTTGCGCGAGCGGCTCCAGTACACGGCCTCGCCAAGCTCCACGGTCTTGGCCAGGGCTTCGCGGTTCATCCAGGCGAACATCAGGATGTCGCCGGTGGCGGCTTCCTGGGCGATCACCGGCACGAGGCCGTGCTCGTCCCATTGGACTTTCTTGAGCCAGGGCTGGGCCGGGATCGTCGGGGGGGTGGGCGGGGTCACCATGGTCGTCGGTTCCATCAATCAGTCGAGGCGCATCGGGATGCCGCGGTCCGCCATGAAGCGCTTGGCTTCGCCGACCGTGTGCTGCCCGTAGTGGAAGATGCTCGCGGCCAGCACGGCGTCGGCATGGCCTTCCTGCACGCCATCGGCGAGATCCTTCAGGCCGCCCACGCCGCCCGAGGCGATCACGGGAATGCCGACGGCGTCCGACACGGCGCGCGTCAGGCCCAGGTCGAAGCCGGACTTGGTGCCGTCGCGGTCCATGCTGGTCAGCAGCAGTTCGCCGGCGCCCAGGCTTTCCATCTTGCGGGCCCATTCGATGGCATCGATGCCGGTCGCGTTGCGGCCGCCGTGGGTAAAGACTTCCCACTTGCCGGGCGCGACCTGCTTGGCGTCGATGGCGACCACGATGCACTGCGCGCCGTGTTTCTGCGACGCGTCGTACACGAGTTGCGGGTTGGTGACGGCCGAGGTGTTCATCGACACCTTGTCCGCGCCGGCGTTCAGCAGGCGGCGCACGTCCTCGACCTTGCGCACGCCGCCGCCCACGGTCAGCGGAATGAACACGGTCGATGCCACGGCTTCGATGATCGGCAGGATCAGGTCGCGGCCGTCGCTCGAGGCGGTGATGTCGAGGAAGGTGATCTCGTCGGCGCCCTGCTCGTTGTAGCGGCGTGCGATCTCGACGGGGTCGCCGGCATCGCGCAGTTCGGTGAAGTTGACGCCCTTGACCACGCGGCCGCCGGTGACGTCCAGGCAGGGGATGATGCGTTTTGCGAGCATAAAATTTATCTAGTGGTATTCATTCGTCGGTCCCGGCATTGCCGGAACCGACTCCCCGCGCAGGCGGGGATCCATGCTGACGTGACGTTATCGCACTCGGCATGGGTTCCCGCTTTCGCGGGAACGACGGGTTGAGGGGCGAATTACGCCTGCGCGCCCTCGGTGAGTTCATCCGCGCGTTCCTGCGCACTGGCCAGGTCGAGCGTGCCTTCGTAGATCGAGCGGCCGCAGATCACGCCTTCGATGCCCTCGTCCTGCACGGCGCACAGGGCTTCCACGTCGGCCAGGTTGTGCAGGCCGCCCGAAGCGATGATCGGGATCTTGACGGACTGCGCCAGGCGCACGGTCGCTTCGATGTTCACGCCGCCCATCATGCCGTCGCGGCCGATGTCGGTGTAGATGATCGATTCCACGCCGTAGCCTTCGAATTTCTGGGCCAGGTCGATGACTTCGTGGCCGGACATCTTGCTCCAGCCGTCGGTCGCGACCTTGCCGTCCTTGGCATCCAGGCCGACGATGATGCTGCCCGGGAAGGCGCCGCAGGCGTCGTGCAGGAAGCCCGGGTTCTTGACGGCCGCGGTGCCCACGATGATGTAGGTGATGCCGTCGTCCAGGTAGCGCTCGATGGTGTCCAGGTCGCGGATGCCGCCACCCAGCTGGACCGGGATCTCGTCCAGGTCGTTGTCTTCGGCGTACTCCTGCACGACTTGCAGGATCGATTTGATCGCCTCTTCGTTCTTCGGTTTGCCCGCGAACGCACCGTTCAGGTCGACCAGGTGCAGACGGCGCGCACCCTTCTTGAGCCAGTGCAGCGCCATCTCGGCGGGATCTTCGGAGAACACGGTGGCGAGTTCCATGTCGCCCTGTTTCAGGCGAACGCAGTGACCGTCTTTCAGGTCGATGGCGGGGATCAGCAGCATGGTCGTAGTCGGTTGATTAGGTAACTCAGGGATTCCAGTGGACGAAATTGCGATACAGGCGCAGGCCGGCGGCCGCGCTTTTCTCGGGGTGGAACTGGGTGGCGACGATGTTGTCGCGCGCGACCGCGCAGCAGAATTGTCCGCCGTAGTCGGTCTCGCCGATGGCGTCCTGCGCCTCGGCGGGCTGCGCGTAATAGCTGTGCACGAAATAAAAATAGCTGTCCGGGGCGACGCCGTCCCACAGCGGGTGGGCACGCTTCTGGTGCACGCGGTTCCAGCCCATCTGCGGCACCTTGAAGCGCGAGCCGTCGGCCTGCAGCTTGCCGTCGAGTTCGAAGCGCACGACCTTGCCCGGCAACAGGCCCAGGCCGGGCACGCCGCCATTCTCGTCGCTCGAATCGAACAGCATCTGCTCGCCCACGCACACGCCCATCATCGGACGGGTTTTCGCCGCGCGCAGCAGGGCGTCCTCGACGCCCGATTCACGCAGGCTGCGCATGCAGTCGCGCATGGCGCCCTGGCCGGGCAGGACGATGCGATCGGCCGCGTCGATGGCGGCCGCGTCGCCGGAAATCTGGACGTCGGCTTCGGGCGCGACGGCGCGCAGGGCCTGCGCAACCGAACGCAGGTTGCCCATGCCGTAGTCGACAACAACAATCTTGTTCATGATTCTCTTTACAGGCTGCCCTTGGTGGACGGGATCGTGCCCGCGGCGCGCGCATCCAGCTCGGACGCCATGCGCAGCGCGCGGCCGAACGCTTTGAAGACGGTCTCGCACTGGTGGTGCGCGTTCACGCCGCGCAGGTTATCCACGTGCAGCGTCACGCCCGCATGGTTGACGAAGCCGCGGAAGAACTCGATGGTGAGATCGACGTCGAAGCGGCCGATGGTCGCGCGGGTGAACGGCACATGCCATTCCAGGCCCGGGCGGCCGGAAAAGTCGATCACGACGCGCGACAGCGCTTCGTCCAGCGGGACGTACGCATGGCCGTAGCGGCGGATGCCCTTCTTGTCGCCGATGGCCTTGGCGACCGCCATGCCCAGCGTGATGCCCGTGTCCTCGACGGTGTGGTGGTCGTCGATGTGCAGGTCGCCGACGGCCTCGACTTCGAGGTCGATCAGGCCGTGGCGCGCGATCTGGTCCAGCATGTGGTCGAGGAACGGCACCCCGGTATTGAGTTTCTGGCGGCCGGTGCCGTCCAGGTTGAGCGCGACGCGGATCTGCGTCTCGCTGGTGTTGCGCGTGATTTCTGCGGTGCGGGTCATTGCTAGGTGCTCGGCGGTGTTCAGGCTTGCAGCGAAGCCTTCAGGGCATTCAGGAATACGGAGTTTTCTTCCGGGGTGCTGACCGTAACACGGATGCAATTGGCCAGCAATTCATGCATTCTACTCAAATTTTTAATCAGTACCCGTTCTGAGAACAGTTTAGCGCAGGTCTTTTCAGCGTCGGGTACGCGCAAGGTGATGAAATTGGCACTCGACGGGAACACGGTCACGCCCGGCAGCGCGGCCATGGCGGCGGCCAGTTCCGTGCGCGCCTCGTTCAAACGGGCGGCCTGCTCGTCCAGCACCTCGACGTGGTCGAGCGCGAATTCGGCGGCCACCTGCGTCAATACGTTGACGTTGTACGGCGGCCGCACCTTGTCGAACTGTTCCAGCAGCGCCGGTGCGGCAGCGAGGTAGCCCAGGCGGATGCCGGCCAGGCCCAGCTTCGACAGCGTGCGCATCACGACCAGGTTCGGATACTGCGGCAGCTTGTCCATGAAGCTCGTGCGGGCGAACGGGTGATACGCCTCGTCGGCCACGACGATGCCGTTCTCGCCCAGCGCGTCGATGATCGCGACCATGTCGGCTTCATCGTACAGGTTGCCGGTCGGGTTGTTCGGGTAAGCCAGGAACACGAGGCTCGGCTTGTGCTCGGCGATCGCGGCCAGCATGGCGGCGCGGTCCAGCGAGAAGTCGGCCTTCAACGGGACGCCGACGTAATCCATGCCCGCGAACTGGGCGGAGCGCTGGAACATGACGAACGCCGGGCTCGGTGCCAGCACGACCGCGCGTTTATCCTGCCGCGAGCAGGCGGTGCACAGGATGGAGATGATCTCGTCCGAGCCGTTGCCGAGGATGACGTCGAAGCCGGCCGGCACGCCGAGGTTGGTACGGATCTTTTCCTTCAGCGTGCTGTACGACGCCAGCGGATAGCGGTTCAGGACGGCGTCCGCCAGGCGCTGGGCCAGCTCCCCGCGCAGCGCATCCGGCAGCTGGTACGGGTTTTCCATCGCGTCCAGCTTGATGTAGCCGCTCGAATCCGGCACGTTGTAGATATGGCCGGCACGGACGTCTTCGCGGATCGTGTTGGCGATGAGGTTGTCGATGCTGGTCATGCTTGGTTCACTCCTTCGGTGGTGGCGTCCGTACGGGCGCCTTTGCGTTTTTTCGTGGCCGGCTGCGCGGGAGCGGACAAACGTTCCGCGATGGTCGCGCAGTAGGCGGGGTTCAGCTCGAAACCGGTGAAATGCCGGCCGAGGCGTTTGGCGGCCAGTGCCGTCGTGCCGCTGCCCATGAACGGGTCGAGCACGACGCCGCCCGGCGGGCACGACGCCTTGACCATGCGCTCGATGATCTCGAGCGGTTTCTGGGTCGGATGGTCGACCCGTTCCGCATGTTCGCGATGCAGGCGCGACACGCTCCACAGGTCCTTCGGGTTGTAACCCACCTCCAGCCACTTGGCGCCCACGAAGATCGAGCGCGATCGCGCCTTCTTCGTCTCGGCGTCGTACGGGATACGCACGGAGTCCAAGTCGAAATAATAATCCTTGCGCTTCACGAAGAAGCCGATGGTGTCGTGCACCGAGCTGAAGCTCCTGGTGCTGCCCCCCATCGAGGGGACGCGGCGGTCCCAGATGATCTCGTTCATCATCGTCATGCGCCGCTTGAGCATGACGAAGATCTCGGGCGCGAAGCGCCACGTGAGAAAGATGTACAGGCTGCCGTTGTCTTTCAGTTTCGGCAGCGCACAATCGATCCAGCGCTCGGTCCACGCGAGGTAATCCTCCACGCTCTGCTGGTCCGAGCCGTTGCCGTAATCCTTGCCGAGATTATAAGGCGGGTCCGTCAGGATCAGGTCGATGCTGCCGTCGGGGATGCGCGCCATGCCGGCCAGCGCATCCTCGCAGAAGACCTGATCGAGCCAGGCCGTCATGATTCCGATTGGATCCTGAGCTCTGCGCTGCGCGCATGCGCCTGCAGGCCCTCGCCGTACGCGAGTTCGGCCGCGACACGGCCCAGCGTTTGCGCGCCGGCCTGCGACACGAACAGGATCGACGAGCGCTTCTGGAAATCGTACACGCCCAGCGGCGACGAGAAGCGCGCCGTGCGCGACGTCGGCAGCACGTGGTTCGGGCCGCAGCAATAATCGCCCAGCGATTCGGACGAGAAGCGGCCCAGGAACATCGCGCCTGCATGACGGATTTTATCGGCCCACTGCTGCGGTTCCTCGGCGGAGATCTCCAGGTGCTCGGCCGCGATGGCGTTCGCGATCGCGCACGCTTCATCCATGTCGCGCACCTTGATCAGCGCGCCGCGGTCGGTCATCGACGTGGCGATGGTGTCCTTGCGCGGCATCGTCGGCAGCAGCTTGTGGATGCTCGCTTCCACTTTGGCGATGTAGTCGGCGTCGGGGCACAGCAGGATCGCCTGCGCCAGTTCGTCGTGCTCGGCCTGCGAGAACAGGTCCATCGCGACCCAGTCCGGGTCCGTCGTGCCGTCGCACAGCACGAGGATTTCCGACGGGCCCGCGATCATGTCGATGCCCACCGTGCCGAACACGCGGCGCTTGGCGGCGGCGACGTACGCATTGCCCGGGCCGACGATTTTATCCACCGGCGGGATGGTCGCCGTGCCGTAAGCCAGTGCGCCGACGGCCTGCGCGCCGCCGATCGTGATCACGCGCGTAACGCCGGCGATCGCGGCGGCCGCGAGCACCATGCGGTTCTTGACGCCGTCCGGCGTCGGCACGACCATCACGATTTCCTTCACGCCCGCGACTTGCGCCGGGATCGCGTTCATCAGCACGGACGACGGATACGCGGCCTTGCCGCCCGGGACGTAGATGCCCACGCGGTCCAGCGGCGTGACGCGCTGGCCCAGCACCGTGCCGTCGGGCTCGGTGTACGTAAAACCGTTCAGTTCCTGCTTCTGGCGCTCGTGGAACACGCGGATGCGTTCCGCGGCCGTGCGCAGTGCCGCGCGTTGCGATTCCGGCAGCGATGCCAGTGCTTCATCCAGCTCGGCCTGGCCGACGTCGAGGGCGGCCATGCTGGTGGCGCCGCCATTCGGGATGCGATCGAACCTGTTCGTGTATTCCAGCACGGCGGCGTCGCCGCGCGCCTTCACGTCGGCGAGGATCTTCGCCACGGCGGTTTCGATGGCGTCGTCGGTCTCAGCTTCGAACGCGAGCAGCGTGTTCAGGGTCTGCTGGAAGCCGTCGGCGGCGGAATCGAGTTTGCGGATCGTGATGGACATGGTCGTTAGCATTGCTGCTGCTTGGACGCGCGGTCGAACGCGTCGATGATCGGTTGCAGGCGCTCGCGCTTCAGCTTCAGCGCGGCCTGGTTGACGACGAGGCGCGACGAGATCTCCATGATCTTTTCGACTTCAACGAGATTGTTGGCGCGCAGCGTGCCGCCCGTCGACACGACGTCGACGATGGCGTCGGACAGGCCGACCAGCGGCGCCAGCTCCATCGATCCATACAGTTTGATGAGGTCGACGTGCACGCCCTTCTTGGCGAAGTGCTCGCGCGCCGTGTGCACGAACTTGGTGGCCACGCGCAGGCGCGCGCCCTGGCGCACGGCGTTGTCGTAGTCGAAGCCGGCATTGGCGGCCACGGACATGCGGCAGCAGGCGATGCGCAGGTCGATCGGTTGATACAGCCCTTCGCCGCCGTGCTCGAGCAGCACGTCCTTGCCGGCCACGCCGAAGTCGGCGGCGCCATGCTGGACATAGGTCGGCACGTCGCTGGCGCGCACGATCAGCACGCGGATGCCGGGATCGTTGGTGGCGAGGATCAGCTTGCGCGAGGTTTCCGGATTTTCCAGCACCTCGATGCCGGCCGCGGACAGCAGCGGCAGCGTGTCTTCGAAGATGCGGCCCTTCGAGAGGGCGAGGATCAGCTGCGAGCTGTCCCGAGTAGTGTCATTCATGTGACTGCGTTCGTTTCCGTCGTCCCCGCCTGCGCGGGAACGACGTTGTTTTATTTAATACGGACGATATCCGCGCCCACCGCCGACAACTTCGCCTCCATCCGGTCATACCCGCGATCGAGGTGATAGATGCGGTCGACGAGGGTCGTGCCCTCGGCGGCCAGGCCGGCGATCACGAGGGAGGCCGAGGCGCGCAGGTCGGTCGCCATCACGGGCGCGCCCACGAGGCGGTCGACGCCCTTGATGAAGGCCGTGTTGCCCTCGGTGGAGATCTGCGCGCCCAGGCGGTTCATTTCCTGCACGTGCATGAAGCGGTTTTCGAAGATGGTTTCGGTGACGCGGCTCGAGCCGTTCGCGATCGTGTTCACGGCCATGAACTGGGCCTGCATGTCGGTCGGGAAGCCCGGGTATTCCGTGGTACGGAACGACACCGGTTGCGGACGGCCGTCCATGCGCGCGCGGATGCTGTCGCCTTCCACGGTCAGCTGGACGCCCATCTCGCGCAGCTTGTCGATGGCCACGTCGAAGATGTCGGTGCGGGTGCGGGTGATGCGGATGTCGCCGCCCGTCGCCGCCACGGCGCACAGGAACGTCGCCGCTTCGATGCGGTCGGAAATGACGCCATGTTCAGTGCCGTGCAGGCTGTCGACGCCCTGGACCACGAGGCGGTCGGTGCCGATGCCGTCGATCTTCGCGCCCATCGCCACGAGCATGTTCGCGAGGTCCGTCACTTCCGGTTCGCGCGCGGCGTTTTCCAGGATCGTCTCGCCGTCGGCCAGCGTGGCGGCCATCAGCAGGTTCTCCGTGCCCGTCACGGTGATCATGTCCGTGTGGATGCGGGCGCCCTTCAGGCGCGATACCTTCGCGTAGATGTAGCCGCCCTCGATCGTGATGTCGGCGCCCATCTGGCGCAGGCCCTTGATGTGCTGGTCGACGGGGCGGGAACCGATCGCGCAGCCGCCCGGCAGCGACACCTTGGCTTCGCCGAAGCGCGCCAGCATCGGACCCAGCACGAGGATCGATGCGCGCATCGTCTTCACCAATTCGTAAGGTGCGACGAGGGTGTTGATGGCGGAGCCGTTCAGCACGACGTTCTCGTCGTCCTGCGTGACCTTCAGGCCGGTCTGCTCGAGCAGGCGCAGCATCGTGCGCACGTCGTGCAGGCGCGGCACGTTCGACAGGGCGAGGTCGCCGGCCGTCAGCAGGCCCGCGCACAGGATCGGGAGCGCCGCGTTCTTGGCGCCCGAAATGGGGATGTCACCGTTCAGGCGCTTGCCGCCGACGATCTGGAGCTTGTCCATCGATTATCCTTGGCTCAGTTACCGTATTCGTCCGGGGTCAGCGTCTTCATCGACAGCGCGTGGATTTCCTCACGCATGCGGTCGCCCAGGGCGGCGTAGACGATCTGGTGGCGCTGGATGCGGCTCTTGCCGGCGAACGCGGGCGAGACGATGACGGCGCTGAAATGCTGGCCATCGCCCTCCACTTCCAGGTGGGTGCATTCCAGGCCCTTTTGGATGTAGCCGTGGATGAGTTCGGGTGTAGTAACCATGTTTTTTCAGTGACGCAGCTTGTAGCCGCGGCGAAGCAGATTGATTGCGATTGCGGAAAGAAGCCCGAAGAAGATGGCGACGATTGCCAGGCTTAACCAGGGCGACACGTCGGACTGGCCAAAGAAACCATAGCGGAACCCGTCAATCATATAAAAGAACGGGTTGAAATGCGAGACTGCAAGCCAGAACGGCGGAAGTTTCTTAATGGAATAGAACACACCGGCCAAAAATGTTGCAGGCGTGATCAAAAAGTTCTGGAATGCGGCCAGCTGGTCGAATTTTTCCGCCCAGATGCCGGCGATGACGCCCAGGGTGCCCAGGATGCCGGCGCCCAGCAGCGCGAACACGATGATCCACAGCGGCGCGACGAACGACAGGTGCGCGAACCAGGCCGTGATGATGAACACGCCGAAACCGACGGCCAGCCCGCGCACGACGGACGCCGTCACGTATGCGGACAGGATCTCCACGTGCGACAGCGGCGGCAGCAGGATGAACACGAGGTTGCCCGTGATTTTCGACTGGATCAGCGACGACGACGAGTTCGCGAACGCATTCTGCAGCACGCTCATCATCACGAGGCCGGGGACGAGGAACGACGTGTAGCTGACGCCATCGAGCATCTCGACGCGGCCATCGAGCACGTGGCCGAAGATCAGCAGATACAGCATTGCGCTGACGACGGGCGCGGCGATGGTCTGCGTCGCGACCTTCCAGAAGCGCAGGATTTCTTTATAAAACAGGGTGCGGAAACCCACGGAAAACGCGTTCATCGTACCGGGCTCCCTTCCATGATCTGGATAAAAATGTCTTCCAGGTCGGCCTGCTGCAGCTGCATCTCGTCGATCTCGGCGCCGGATTCGCGCAGGCGCGCGAGGATGCCTTCCACCTCGCTGTACTCGTTCACGCGGAGGGTGTACTTGTTGCCGCCGCTGTTTTTACCTTCATCACGTTCATCGTGCGCGACGAGGTGGCGCAGGCCTTCCGGCAGGCCGCCGTGCTTCAGGTGCACGACAAGCGACGAGCCGGATACGCGGCGCAGCAGCTGCGACATGGTGTCCAGCGCGACGACGTTGCCCGTCTTGAGCATGGCCACGCGCTGGCACATGGCCTGCGCTTCTTCCAGGTAGTGCGTCGTCAGGACGACCGTATGACCCTCGCGGTTCAGGCGCGCGATGAACTTCCACAGTGTCTGGCGCAGTTCGACGTCGACGCCGGCCGTCGGTTCGTCCAGCACGATCACGGGCGGTTTATGGACGAGGGCCTGGGCGACGAGCACGCGGCGCTTCATGCCGCCGGACAGCGCGCGCATGTTGACGTCCGCCTTGGGCGTGAGGTCGAGGTTTTCCATGACCTCGTCGATCCATGGATCGTTGTTCTTCAGGCCGAAATAGCCGGATTGCAGGCGCAGGGTCTCGCGCACGGTGAAGAACGGGTCGAACACGAGTTCCTGCGGCACGACGCCCAGCTTCATGCGCGCCTCGCGGAAATCCTGCACGACGTCGCGGCCGTGGATGCGCACGCTGCCGACGTCCGGACGAATGAGGCCGGCGATGGTCGAAATCAGGGTCGTCTTGCCGGCGCCATTCGGGCCGAGGAGGCCGAAGAATTCGCCTTGTTCGATGTTCAGTGAAACGCCCTTGAGGGCCTTGAAGCCCTTGTAGCTTTTCTCGACGCTGTCGATCTGGATGGCTGCTGTCATGCGTTGGGGATCCGAAGGACCGGAACCGTGCGGGTGAAACGAGCCATTATAGAAGAAAACGCCACGGCGTTCCGGGCCGTGGCGTTTTCGGCGGTGCGGTTACGCGCGGCCCAACAAGCCGTCGACGCCGTATAACTTTGCCAACGCATCGACGTTGGCCGGCACATTGATGAACTTCAGGCTGCGCCCCTGTCCCTGCGCGCGGCGCTGCCAGGCCAGCATCAGGGCCAGGGCCGAGGAGTCGGCGGCCTTGACGCCGCCGAGGTCGAACTCGGTTTCGCCGGCGGACACGGCGGCACAGCCCTGCGCCAACGCCGCTTGCGCGTTGTCGAACGTCAGGGCTTCCAGCGAGAGCATGGGATTCGCTTCCGCCATGCTTACTTCTGCGCGGACTTGGTCAGCGGCTTGTTGGCCAGCTGCTCGTTGCGGTCGTGCAGCTTCTTGATCAGGCCGTCGATGCCGTTCTTGCCGATTTCCGACGCGAAGGTGCTCTTGTAGGTTTCCACCAGCCACGCGCCCAGCACGTTCAGGTCGAAGATCTTCCAGCCCTGCGGGCCCTTGGCCAGGCGGTAGTTCAGGGTGATCGGCTCGCCGCGGGTCAGGTTGACCTGCGATTTCACCTCGACTTCCGTGTCGGCCGGGTCGGCGCGGAACGGCTTGAACTCGATGGTTTCGTTCTTGATCTGCGACAGCGCACCGGCATAGGTGTACACGAGCAGCGTGCGGAACTCGGCCGCCAGCTGCTTTTGCTGCTCCGGCGTCGCCTGGCGCCAGAAGCGGCCGGCGGCCTGGGCCGTCATCTTGTCCGAATCGACGTACGGCAGGATCTTGCTGTTGACCAGATCCATGATTTTCCTGTTGTTGCCGGCCTGGATGTCCTTGTCGGCCTTGACGCTCTCGATGACGTCGGTGGAGACGCGTTTCACGAGGGCATCCGGTGCCTCGACGGCGGCACGGGCCGGCGCGACGAGAACGGCGGTGGACATGGCCACGGCGGCGGCGGTCACGATCAGTTTTGCGATGGGCTTCATACGCTTCCTTTAATTTGGTTGGGTCTGGCCAAGCGGTCCCGCGTGCTGCGCGGACGGCCTGGCTGTACCGTCGTTAACTATTTGCTGGCCGGTTCGGATGACACGGGCGCCGCTGCGGGCTCTTCCGCGCCATCTTCGGGCACCGGTTTCGGGCCCAGTTTCACGCCCAGCTTCGATTCGACCTTTTCCTGGACCTTTTCCAGTTTTTCGTGGACCTTGTCGGCGCGTTCCTGCGCCTTGTCCGTGTCGAGCACCTTGCTGTTGCGGCGCTGCATGTAGCCGTCACGGATGAATTCGTAACGGTCGAGGGCGGCGTCTTCCAGCAGGTTCGACGCGTCCAGCACGCTGGCACGCTGGTCGACCGCACGCAGGACGATGCCGCTGGTGCGCCACGGCACATCGTTCACGTGGGTCCACGCATCGCCCCACCAGTCGGCGGGCAAGGTCGCGGTGTCACGGATCGTAGATGGGCCCAGCAGCGGCAACATCAAGTAGGGACCGCTCGGCACGCCCCAATATCCGAGGGTCTGGCCGAAGTCCTCGTTATGCTTGCGCATGCCGGCCGGAGTGGCGATGTCCAGCACGCCGGCGAGACCCAGCGTGGAGTTCACGGCAAAACGCATGAAATCGTTCAAGCCGTCTTGCCCTTTCAGCTGGGCAAAATTGTTCAGCGAGCTCCACAAATCGGTCAAGTTACCGAAGAAATTGTTCACGCCCGTTTGCACGAAGGTCGGCGTAACGTTCTTGTAGGCGGTGGCGGCCGGCTTCAGGGCGACGCGGTCGACCGTGTCGTTGAAGCTGAACATGGCCCGGTTGAACTTCTCGAACGGGTCTTTCGGGTTGGCGGTCGTCGCACAGCCACTCAGCAATACGGCTGCACCGAGTGCCAGCGCCAGGCCAGTGCGGGTACGCGGCGAGGCGGAGTCATTGCGGTTCGTCATTTGCTACTGTCCTTTCCTTCGGCTGCCTTGCTATAGATAAATTGATTAATCAAGTCTTCGAGCACTGCGGCCGATTGCGTACGGGTGATGCGGTCGCCTTCGACGAGATTGTTCGTGTCGCCACCGGCCTCGATGCCGATGTATTGCTCACCGAGCAGGCCCGAGGTCAGGATCTTCAGGGAGCTGTCCTTCGGGAACTTGTAAGCAGGATTCAAATCGAGGCGGACGATCGCCTGGAAGCTTTTATCGTCGAACGAGATGTCGCCCACGCGGCCCACGACCACGCCCGCGCTCTTGACGGCCGACTGCGGCTTCAGGCCGCCGATGTTGTCGAACTTGCCCGTGATCGAATAGGTCTTGCTGAACGAGATCGTGCTCATGTTACCGGCCTTGAGGGCCAGGAAAAGGAGCGATAACGCACCCAACAGGACAAAAAGGCCGACCCAGACGTCAATGGATTTACGATGCATAAATTTTTCCCAACTCTTCAGATTACTTGTTGAACATCAAGGCGGTCATGACGAAGTCCAGCGCCAGCACCATCAGCGACGCGATCACGACGGTGCGCGTGGTGGCGCGCGACACGCCTTCCGGCGTCGGCTGCGCTTCATAGCCCTGGAACAGGGCCGTGAACGTCACGGCCATGCCGAATACAAAGCTCTTGATGACGCCATTCATGATGTCGCGGCGCACGTCGATGTTCGCCTGCATCTGCGACCAGAACGCCCCTTCGTCCACGCCGATCAGCTGCACGCCGACGAGGTAGCCGCCGACCACGCCGATGGCGGAGAACACGGCGGCCAGCACCGGCATGGCGATCAGGCCCGCCCAGAACCGGGGCGCCAGCACGCGCTGGATCGGGTTGACGGCCATCATTTCCATCGCGGTCAGTTGCTCGCCGGCCTTCATGAGGCCGATTTCCGCCGTGAGGGACGTGCCGGCGCGGCCCGCGAACAGCAGCGCCGTCACGACCGGCCCCAGTTCGCGCAGCAGCGACAGCGCCACCAGCTGGCCCAGCTTTTCCTCGGCGCCGAACTGGCTCAGCGTGTAATAGCCCTGCAGGCCCAGCACCATGCCGACGAACAGGCCGGACACGGTGATGATCAGCAAGGAGTAATTGCCGATGAAGTGGACCTGTTCCGAGATCAGGGTCGGACGGCGCAGCGCGCCCGGCGCCTTGCCGAGCAGGCCGCCGAACGAACGCGTGACGAAGCCGACGCGGGCGAAAGTGTCGAGGACGAAGCCCCCGAGGAGTGCGAGAGGATTGGTCATCGCTTGCCTCCCAGGCCCAGGTCCTCGGCCAGCGATTTGCCGGGGTAATGGAACGGCACCGGGCCATCCGGCTCGGCGTTCACGAATTGTTTGACGTACGGATCGGTCGAGCGGCGCATCTCGTCCGGCGTGCCCGAAGCGACGATCCGGCCCGCGGACAGGAAATACACGTAATCGGCGATCAAGAAAGTTTCGTTCACGTCGTGCGAGACGAGGATGGACGTCGAGCCGAGCGCGTCGTTCAGGTTGCGGATCAGGTTGGCGGTCACGCCCATCGAGATCGGGTCGAGGCCGGCGAACGGTTCGTCGTACATGATCAGCGCCGGATCGAGTGCGACGGCACGGGCGAGCGCCACGCGGCGCGCCATGCCGCCCGAGATCTCGTTCGGCTTCAGGTCCGCGGCATTGCGCAGGCCGACGGCATTCAGGCGCATCAGCACCAGGTCGCGGATCAGTTCTTCCGGCAGTTCCGTGTGCTCGCGCAGCGGAAAGGCCACGTTCTCGAACACGGTCAGGTCGGTGAACAGCGCGCCGAACTGGAACAGCATGCCCATCTTGCGCCGCAACCTGTACAGGCCTTCGGTGTCGAGCTGGTTCACCACCTCGCCATTCACGGCGACGGTGCCGCGCTGCGGCTTGATCTGGCCGCCGATCAGGCGCAGGACCGTCGTCTTGCCCGAGCCGGAGCCGCCCATCACGGCAATCAGTTTGCCGCGCGGGAAGTCCATGCTCAGGTTCTGCAGGATCGGGCGATCGCCATACGAAAAATGCAGATCGCGAATTTCGACGAGGTTGGACACAGTGGATATTGGTATTTGGAGAATCCCGTATTGTAGTGCAGAAACGGCAAGGCCTGCAGGACACGGCCCGATTCCGGGGATGTTATCGACGTGATATTACAACATTACTAAACGAAGAGTCAGATATTTTGCGACATAAGTGCTTGTTTTTAATAACTTATGCATACAACACATTGTTTCACATCAGTAAACAATCTTTACAAATGCCGGAAAGAAACCCTTTTACGGGGACATCCTGAAGATCCACTACATCGCGATTCGGCGTCCTGTCCCGGACCTCGGGAACGGGCAAATGCCGGACTTTCGGTCACTCCCCATTTAACAATCGGATGCCGAATCTTTGCCCCTGCCAGATGGTCTAACGATCATGACAAAAGCCCTGGTCCACATCGACAGCGGCGCGGCGACGATGGAAGGCATGCTCGAGCTGCCCGACACTCCCTCCGGCGTCGTGCTGTTCGCGCACGGCAGCGGCAGCAGCCGTTTGAGCCCGCGCAACAACCACGTGGCGCACGTGCTGCGCGACGCCGGCATCGGTACGCTGCTGCTGGACCTGCTCACGCCGCACGAAGACCGTCAATACCATAACCGATTCGATATCTCCCTGCTGACGGGCCGCCTGCGCGCGGCAGCAAGCTGGCTGGGCGCGCAGGACGCGACGGCCCCGTTACCGCTGGGCCTGTTCGGCGCCAGCTGCAACGCGGCGGCCGACCCGGCGGTGCCCATCGCGGCCGTCG
>NZ_JBKYMO010000023.1:0-27525 GCF_047302915.1 Massilia sp. CT11-108
ATGCGCGACCGCGCGCGACCAGCGCGCCATCATCTCGTCGCGCCGCGCGGCCGGCAGCTGCGGCTCGAACCGGCGCTCGCTCTTCCACTGCGCCGCGATCTCGTCGCGCGACGCCCAGAAGCCGACGGCGAGACCGGCGAGGCAGGCGGCGCCGAGGGCCGTCGTCTCGGTCACCTGCGGCCGCACGACGGGCACGCCCAGCAGGTCGGCCTGGAACTGCATCAGGAGGTCGTTGCGCGCGGCGCCGCCGTCGGCGCGCACTTCGTGCACGACGCAGGCGGCGTCCTTCTGCATGGCGGCCAGCAGTTCCGCGCTCTGGTAGGCGATGGCTTCGACGGCGGCACGGGCGATGTGCGCGGCCGTCGTCCCGCGCGTCATGCCGACGATGGTGCCGCGCGCATACGGGTCCCAGTGCGGTGCACCGAGGCCGACGAAGGCCGGCACGAGCATCACGCCGCCGCTGTCCGGCACCGACAAGGCGAGCGCCTCGACGTCGGCCGACTGCTTGATGATGCCGAGGCCGTCGCGCAGCCATTGCACGGTGGCGCCGCCCATGAACACGCTGCCTTCGAGCAGGTAGTCGGTGTGGTTGCCCACGGTCCAGCCGACGGTGGCGAGCAGGCGGTTGTGCGACTGCGGCGGCGTGTCGCCCGCGTGCATCAGCATGAAACAGCCGGTGCCATACGTGTTCTTGACCATGCCGCGCCGGTGGCAGGCCTGGCCGAACGTGGCCGCCTGCTGGTCGCCCGCGATGCCCGCGATGGGGATGGCGCGGCCGAACCAGGCCGCGTCGGCCTCCGCGACGATGCCGGAACTGGGCACGACTTCCGGCAGCATCGACGCCGGCACGCCGCACAGGGACAGCAGTTCCGGGTCCCAGCGCAGGCTGTTGATATTGAAGAGCATAGTGCGCGCCGCGTTGCTCGTGTCCGTGACGTGGCGTCCCGTCAATTTATACGTGAGCCAGCTGTCGACGGTGCCGAACGCCAGTTCGCCCCGCTCCGCGCGCGCACGTGCGCCCGGCACGTGCGTGAGCAGCCATTGCAGCTTGGTCGCGGAAAAATAGGCATCCAGTTCGAGACCCGTCTTGCGCTGGATGAGGGGGGCCTTGCCCGCGGCGCGCAGGTCGTCGCAGAGTTCGGCCGTGCGCCGGTCCTGCCAGACGATGGCGTGGCACAGCGGTTCGCCCGTGCGGCGGTCCCACACGACGGTCGTCTCCCGCTGGTTCGTGATGCCGATGGCCGCGACGTCGCCCGCATCGATGCCGGCCTCCGCCAGCACCTGGCGCGCGCATGCGAGCTGGCTGTTCCAGATGTCGAGCGGGTCGTGTTCGACCCAGCCGGGCTGCGGGAAATGCTGGGGATATTCCTGCTGGGCGATGCGCACGACCTGGCCCTGGCGGTCGAACAGGATGGCGCGCGAACTGGTGGTGCCCTGGTCGAGGGCGAGGATGTAACGCATCGTCGTCGAGCTCCCCGGACCGTGAATCATGTGTAAAGCAGGCCGATAGGCCGGATTCTGTGTAACGCCCTTGCGGACGCTATGACAGCCATTCCTCTAGGCGCCGAATTACTCCGGCGCTCAAGCTTCCTACCCGCACGCTCCGCGAGCAACATCAACGCGTGCCTATTTGGAATTGCTCCGAGTGGAGGTTACCGCGTTTCACCGTAACTTAATACGCTCGTCTCTGTGGCCCTATTCCTCGCCTTATACCCGGCTTGCGCCGGGCTTTCGGCGGACGGCCGTTAACCGTCACCCCGCTCTGTGGAGTCCGGACCTTCCTCCCGTCCACGACCTTGCGGCGTGGACCAGCGGCTGTCTGGCCTGCTTCACGGGCTGCATTGTACAGGATTACGTAGCTGCCATTTGTGAAAGGTCGTGTCGCTATTTGAAAAGCCAGCCCAGGGCGAGTTGCATAGAATGCCCGGATTCCATCGTGATAAGGATGACCTCACCATGACGCACCCCTCCCGCAGCGGCGGCCAGATCCTGGTCGATGCGCTCCAGGTCCACGGCGTGGACACTGCCTTCGGCGTGCCCGGCGAAAGCTACCTCGACGTGCTCGACGCGCTGCACGACTCGAACATCCGCTTCGTCATCAATCGCCAGGAAGGCGGCGCGGCGTTCATGGCCGAGGCCTACGGCAAGCTGACGGGCAAGCCCGGCATCTGCTTCGTCACGCGCGGCCCCGGCGCAACGAACGCCTCCATCGGCGTGCACACCGCGTACCAGGACTCCACCCCGATGATCCTGTTCATCGGCCAGGTCGGCACCGACTTCATGGACCGCGAAGCGTTCCAGGAAATCGACTACCGCCGCATGTACGGCCAGATGGCGAAATGGGTCGCGCAGATCGACCGCGCCGAACGCATCCCCGAATACATGGCGCGCGCGTTCCAGGTGGCGACGAGCGGCCGTCCTGGCCCGGTCGTCCTCGCGTTGCCGGAAGACATGCTCGTGGCGCGCGCGGAAGTCGCGGATACGCGCGGCTACCAGCCGACGCAGGGCGCGCCGTCTGCCGCGCAGATCGCACGACTACGCACGCTGCTGGCACAAGCGAAAAAGCCCCTGCTGCTGCTGGGCGGGGGCACGTGGACGGATGCGGCGTGCGCCGACGTGCAGAAATTCGCCGAGGCGAACGCCCTGCCCGTCGCGTGCGCGTTCCGCTTCCAGGATCTGCTGGACAACGAGCACCCGCACTACGCGGGCGACGTCGGCATCGGCATCAATCCGAAGCTGGCCGCACGTGTAAAAGAGGCCGACGTGCTGATCGCGTTCGGCCCGCGCCTGGGCGAGATGACGACGAGCGGCTACTCGCTGCTGGCATCGCCCGTGCCGCGCCAGCGCCTCGTGCACATCCATCCCGATCCGGAAGAACTGGGCAGCGTCTACCAGGCCGAATTGATGATCGCGAGCGGCGCGCCGCAGGCGGCATCGATGCTGGCGGCGATGGAGCCGGTCGATGCAGCGGCATGGCGTCACACGGTCGAGGAAGCGAAGGCCGAGCTGCGCGCGTGGCAGGAGCAGCCGCCGATCTTCAAGGACGGCACCGCGCCGCTGGACCTGTGGCAGATGGTGCAGGACCTGCAAGCCGCCCTCCCGCGCGACACGATCATCACGAACGGCGCGGGCAACTACGCGACGTGGGCGCACCGCTTCTGGCGCTACGGCGCGATGCGCACGCAGCTCGCCCCGACGAGCGGCGCGATGGGATATGCCGTTCCCGCCGGCGTGGCGGCCAAGATCGTGAGGCCGGAGCGCACCGTCGTCACCTTCGCGGGCGACGGCGAATTCATGATGACGGGCCAGGAACTGGCGACCGCGGTGCAGTACGGCGCCGGCGTCATCTTCCTGGTCTTCAACAACGGCATGTTCGGCACGATCCGCATGCACCAGGAACGCGAATACCCGGGCCGCGTGTCGGGCACGCAGCTGCACAATCCGGATTTCGCCGCGCTGGCGCAAGCGTACGGCGGGCACGGCGAGGCGGTCGAGACGACGGCCGGTTTCGGCCCGGCGCTCGAACGCGCCATCGCGTTCACGCGCACGCACAGGCTGCCGGCGCTGATCGAGCTGCGCTACGACGGCAACCTGATCACGCCGGGCGCCACCCTGGACACCATCCGCCGCAACGCGCAGGCGGCCAAGGCGGGCTGATCCTCAAGCCACGGCCAGGCCACGCAGGGCCGGGACGACGTCATGCAGGCGCGCCACTTCGAAGGTGGGCAGCGCATGCGTGTCGTTGGCGAGGCCGCCGGGATTGAACCAGCAGCTTTCGATGCCGAAGCGGTTGGCGCCGAGGATGTCGGCATCGAGGCGGTCGCCGACGATGATCGTTTCCGCATGCGTGAACGCGCGCGCCATTTTGACGGTGTAGTCGAAGAAGCGGCTGTCCGGCTTCGCATGGCCGCACGCCTCCGACGTCGCCACGAACGACACATGGTCGCGCAGCCCGGCACTGGCGATGCGGCGGTGCTGGATCTGCTCGACACCGTTCGTGATGATGCCCACCTCGCCGATGGCGGCCAGGGTCGCGCAGAGTTCCCGCGCGCCGTCGATGAGGACAACCGTGTCCGACAGCGATTCGAGGTACAGGCGGCTGGCCGCTTCCGGATCGAGGTCGAGACCGCTCTTGGCGAAGGTCTGGCGGAAGCGTTCCACCTTCAGGAAATCCTTGGAGACAGTGCCCGTCTCGAAGCTTCGCCACAGTGCCGTATTGATGGCCTGGTAGCGGGCAAACAGCCCGTCGGGAAGCGCGGCCAGGCCCAGTGCACGCATCGTGCGGTCGAACGACAATTGTTCGGAAGCTTTGAAGTCGAGCAGGGTGTCGTCGAGGTCGAAAAGAAAAAGTCTGTGTTTCATGGCGCTGCAACCGCAAGGTGTCCTTCGGAAATAACAGGATACCAGCAGCGCAGATTACATGCCGAGGTTGCCGTCGAGTCCCAGTTCGGCCGGCCACGGCACGGGCGCGTCGAAGGCGCTGGCGGGACTGGATGGATGAGTCAGGAACAGGGCGACAAGGGCAATGAAGAGCCAGACGATGACATTGCGCAGCGATGGCGCCGAACTGCCCACCACGTGATCGCCGGCGATGAGTCTCTTGATAAACCTGGATACGTTCACGATCGTCCCTCGGTGACGCGTCTTCTTATCGATGGTCACAATTTACACCCGTTACGTACTAAATTCCAGCACGGTGAGCGGAGTGGTATTGTTGAGCTGTATTCTAGCCACATTATGGTCGAGCAGGCGCACCTCAGAAGTGTGTTCCCGCTCTGGTAGAATACGCGCGACCCTATCCGGCATTCCGCCGCCCTCCCGAATACACAATGTTTAGTTTCTTCAAAAAGAAAAAACCTGAAGCCGAGACGCCGGCTGCGGTCGAACCCGCGGTGCCCGTGGCCCCGGAGGCTGAAGCGCCGGGCGTCGCCGCGCCAGCCGAGCAGCCGGGTTTCCTGCGCCGCCTGTTCGGCGGTGGCGATGACGCACCCGCCGCGCCCGAGGAAGTTGTTGCGGGCGCTTCGACGGCCTACGAAGGCCAGTTGTTCCCCGAAACCGCCGAACGTCCCGTCAGCGAAGCGGAAGCCAGGCGTTCCTGGATGTCGCGCCTGAAGGCCGGCCTGGCCAAGACGTCGAGCAACCTGTCGCTGCTGTTCGTCGGCGCGCGCATCGACGAAGACCTGTACGAGGAACTCGAATCCGCCCTGCTGATGTCCGACGCCGGCATGGACGCCACGCAATTCCTGCTGGACAACCTGCGCCGCAAGGTGAAGGAAGACAAGCTGCTCGACGCGGCCGCCGTCAAGGTGGCGCTGAAGGGGCTGCTGGTCGACCTGCTGCGTCCGCTGGAAAAGCCGCTCGAACTGGGCCGCCATGAGCCGCTCGTGATGATGATCGCGGGCGTCAACGGCGCCGGCAAGACGACGACCATCGGCAAGCTGGCCAAGCACATGCAGCGCCATGAACAATCCGTGCTGCTGGCCGCCGGCGACACGTTCCGCGCCGCCGCGCGCGAGCAGCTGATGGTGTGGGGCCAGAGAAATAACGTCACCGTGATCTCGCAGCAGTCGGGCGACCCGGCCGCCGTCGCGTTCGACGCCGTCCAGTCGGGCAAGGCGCGCGGCGTCGACGTCGTCATGGTCGACACCGCCGGCCGCCTGCCCACGCAGCTGCACCTGATGGAAGAGCTCAAGAAGATCAGGCGCGTGATCGGCAAGGGCATGGAAGACGCGCCGCACGAAATCCTGCTCGTCATCGACGGCAACACGGGCCAGAATGCGCTGGCGCAGGTAAAGGCGTTCGACGACGCGCTGCAGCTGACCGGCCTCGTGATCACGAAGCTGGACGGCACGGCCAAGGGCGGCATCCTGGCCGCCATCGCACGCACCCGTCCGGTGCCGGTGTACTTCATCGGCGTGGGCGAAAAGCTGGAGGACCTGCAACCCTTCAGCGCCGACGAATTCGCCGAGGCGCTGCTGGGATAATACGCACGATGATCGAATTCCAGTCCGTCTCCAAGAAGTACTCGGATTCCGCCGACACGCTCGCGCTGTCCGACGTATCCCTGAACATCGCCAAGGGCGAGCTGGTGTACCTGGCCGGCCCGTCCGGCGCCGGCAAGTCCACGTTGATGAAAATGGTGGCCGCCATCGAGCGTCCCACGTCCGGCCGCGTGATCGTGAACGGGCAGGACGTCGGCCGCATCCGCAAGGCCGGCATCCCCTTCCTGCGCCGCAACCTCGGCCTGATCTTCCAGAACCAGCGCCTGCTGAACGACCGTCACCTGCTGGCCAACGTGATGCTGCCGCTGATCGTCACCGGCGCGCCCAGGGCGCAAGCCGAACAGCGTGCCCGCGCGGCGCTGGACAAGGTCGGCCTGCTCGACCGCGCCTTCGCCCTGCCGCTGGAACTGTCCGGCGGCGAACAGCAGCGCGTGGCGATCGCCCGCGCCATCGTCAACCGCCCGCAGATCATCCTGGCCGACGAACCGACCGCGAACCTCGACCGCGCCGCGGCCGACAAGGTCATCGACGCGCTGCACGCATTCCACGCCGTGGGCGTCACGTGCGTCATCTCGACCCACGACGACCAGATCCTGGACAGCGCCGCGCGCGTGATCCGCCTCGAACACGGCCATGTGACGGGAGGTGGCGCATGAACATCTGGTTCCGCCAGCACCGCTTCGCCCTCGGCGCCGCGCTGTCCCACGTGCGCAAGGCGCCGGGCAGCTTTTTGTTCAACGTGCTCGTCGTCGCCGTCGCGCTGGCCCTGCCCTTCGCCGGCGTCACCCTGCTCGACAATGTGCGCCCGTTATCGCAAGAACTGTCCGTCGATCCGGAAATCAGCCTGTTCCTCAAGACCGACACCCCGCGCGACCAGGCCCTGGCCCTCGCGCCGCAGCTGCAGCAGATCCTGCACGGCAGCCATGCGAAGGTCAGCTTCGTGCCGCGCGAACAGGCGCTGGCGAGCCTGAAGGAAAAGAGCGGTCTCACGGACGTGATCGAGACGCTGGGCGACAACCCGCTGCCGGACAGCTATGTGATGAAGCTGGAAGGCTTCGCCAGCGGCGCCGACGCCGCGCGCGTGGACGGCCTGGCCGATCAAATGCGCGCCCTGCCGGACGTCGACTCCGTGCAGATCGACTCGGCCTGGGTGAAGCGCCTCGCAGCCCTGCTGGGCATACTGCGCCTGGCGCTGCTGCTGCTCGCGATCACGCTGGGCGTCGTCGTGATCGCCGTCGTGTTCAACACGATCCGTTTGCAGGTACTGACGCAGCGCGAGGAAATCGCCGTGTCGAAACTGCTGGGCGCGACCGACAACTTCATCCACCGCCCGTTCTACTACACGGGCGCCCTGCTGGGCCTGTGCGCGGGTGCGGTGGCGCTGGGTGCCGTTACGCTGGCGCTGCGTCCGCTGAACACGGCAATCGCCGAGTTCGCCCGGCTGTACGCATCGGAATTCCAGCTGGCGCCCCTGCCGCCGCTGGGCATGGCGGCCTTGCTGGCGATCAGTGCCGGGCTCGGCCTCGTTGGGGCCATGTTGTCGGTGCAGAGGCATCTGGCGCGGCTGAAATAATTCGTCGACGCTGAGCCAAAAACAACAAACCCGCCACGAAGGCGGGTTTTGTTTTGAATTCGGGGTGGTCCCGCGGAACGGGACCGAAAACTGACCTAGCGTCATCACCAGTATGGAGGCTGGGAGAGGACAAAACCTAGGGCTGCGTTCAGAGTATATCATCGTGAGCATGCCTGATCAAAAATGATGCGCGATGGACTGGAGCGACCTCGAAAAGCACTTTTCCGCAGCACGGTTGGGCCGTTATCGGGCCTCGTGCAATGGCGACGTCGCCAGGGCAGCAAAAGCATATGTGAACAACATGCTTCTGGCAGAAGCGACAATGCCGATGTTGAACGTGCTTGAAATCGCGCTGAAAAATGGCGTACACCAACGCCTGATTACCCTGTACAACCGATCCGACTGGTGGGAGTCTTGGGTGAGCGACCCGTCGTTTACCTGGCAGGTCCGAGAGGTAGTCGGTGCGAAAGCAAAACTGCAACGCCGAGCCGAAGCGCTTACTCCGGACAAGATTATTGCCGAACTACCCTTTGGCTTCTGGAGTTCGTTATTCAACGTCCAGTTCCAGACCGTCCTTTGGAAAGACCTGCGTCTGGTTTTCCCACGCTGCCCAAAGCCACAGCGTCAGCGCCATACTGTTTCATCGGCACTTAACCAGATCCGGGAACTGCGCAACCGTGTTTTCCATCACGAGCAATTACTTTGGCTAAGCCCTTCTCTCATTGACTTGCACGGTAAAGCTATCGAGGTCATCGGGTGGCTCGATCCAAAGCTACCGCCGTGGCTTGCCAGTTATGATCGTCTTCCCACCACCTGGGCCGCCATCCAGCCGATTTAAGTCAAGGATCCAGGAATATCGAGGCCGTCCCGTGAACCCGTCCGCTGCTGGCCAGTCAAATCCGGCAGCGGACGCGAGGCATCCACCTACATGGCAACGTGCGCCAGCCAACAGAAAGCGCAGCACGCGTCGCCTAACCTGTCTTCTACCGATTTCAAACGATACGAGCGTCACATTTGAGCCGTATCAACTGAACCGCGCGTACCTGCTCTACAGTTGAATCGAACCGTTTTTTTGATTCCTGCGGGCAATACTTTAATGAAACTTAAACCCATCGTAAGGGATATGGTGGCGCCTAGCACTCACCTCAAGAGAGTGCTAATATTACGTCAGACTATCGCGGGAAATGGTTTTGATAGCACCGTCAGCATCCCGACTACAAGCCAGCCAGCTGCGCCTTCGGGGCTCTGGAGATGGCGAGACGATGCAGCAGTTTATCTACGAGGGAGTGACTATGTCCGCACAATCCGCATTGGTTCCGGCCGGCAGTCATGCACTGGGACTGGGTTTCAGTGGCAATCTCGGTAATATCGACGCCTATATCTCGGCAGTGAACCGCCTGCCGATGCTGTCCCACGAGGAAGAAGTTTCCCTGGCTAAGAGCCTGCAGGAAAAGAATGACCTGGACGCGGCCCAGAAACTGGTGCTGTCGCACCTGCGCCTGGTCGTGTCGATCGCACGCGGCTACCTGGGCTATGGCCTGCCGCACGCCGACCTGATCCAGGAAGGTAATATCGGCCTGATGAAGGCAGTCAAGCGTTTCGACCCGAACCAGGGCGTCCGCCTGGTGTCCTACGCCATGCACTGGATCAAGGCCGAGATGCACGAATACATCTTGAAGAACTGGCGTCTGGTCAAGGTTGCAACGACCAAGGCGCAGCGCAAGCTGTTCTTCAACCTGCGCAGCAACAAGCAGGGCCTGGACGCCATGTCGCCGCAACAAGTCGACGACCTGGCGAAGATGCTCGACGTGAAGCGCGAAGAAGTGATCGAGATGGAAACGCGTCTCTCCGGCCGCGACATCGCGCTGGAAGCGCCGACCGACGACGAAGACGACAAGTTCTCGCCTATCGCCTACCTGTCCTCGGACCAGCAGGAACCGACCAAGGTCCTGGAAGCCGAAGAAGTGGTGCGCCTGCAATCGGAAGGCCTGGAAACGGCCCTGTCGAAACTCGACCCGCGCTCGCGCCGCATCGTGGAAGCGCGCTGGCTGGCCAACGACGACGGCTCGGGCGCCACGCTGCACACGCTGGCCGAGGAATTCGGCGTGTCGGCCGAGCGTATCCGCCAGATCGAATCGGCCGCGCTGAAGAAGATGAAAACCGCGCTGGCGGCTTACGTGTAAGCCGTTTGCTGCCCAACGACAAAGGCACCCCAGGGTGCCTTTTGTTTTTTGGGCATGCCGTCTACGAAATCGTGCGCCCGAATTTGCCGGCGAATGCCTGGAGCCTGGCAGGGTCGAAGGCGCCCACGATGTTCGGATACCTGAAGCCCCCGACGACGTGGTGGTACATGACGTGGTAGGCATCGTCGGCATTGTGGAGGTCGCGGATGTCGTCCATGTCGACCGCGTACAGGTAAGGAAAGACGCCCCGCAGGAAATCGAAGAAATCGGGGATGGGGATGCGCTGGAATACGTTCAGGCACCAATGGTTCAGTTCGAGGGTGACCGTCGGCTTGCAGGTCGACAGCGTGTCGCGCAGGCCTTCGATGACGTCGCGCTCGAATCCTTCGACATCGATCTTGATGAAATCGACGCCGTCCAGGTTGGCGCCCTGGATGAACGTATCGCCCTGGGCAATCTCGATCGCCTCGACCTGGTGCCCCGCCGATGCCTGCATCTTGTTCGATACGAATCCACCTGAACGGTTATTGGCGGAAAACGTCAGCTCGAAACGCCCTTCGGTCTTGCCCAGCCCGAGGTTCAGCGCGGTCACGTTGTGCAATCCCGATGCGTCCAGGTTCTTTTTCAGGAACCCGAACGTGGTCGGGGACGGTTCGAAGCTGATGACCTGGCGCGCGCGGCTGCCGAACAGGATCGACGTGCAACCGATATTGGCCCCGATGTCGAGGACGGTGTCGGACGGTGCCACCAATGAATCGAACAGTTGGACCATGTGGGGTTCGAATACCCCGCGGATGTGGTCGAGGTAGTTGTCGTCGGACTCGATACGGTAGTGCTTGCCACCAATGTCCGTCGTCACGTGACCGGGACCATCGGCGTCGGGCGCGTCGGTCACCTCGGGCGCCTCGGACGCTTCCATGGCAGGTTCGGGAGCGTCGGCTGCCTCGTCTTTGTTCGACACCGGGGATGGGCGCTTGAAATAGCTCAGCAACATCTTCAACGTTCTCTCCACAAGTCATTAACGATAGGATGCGGAGGGCACGATAGCACGGCCGGACGAGCGCAAGACTCACCAATTATCAAACGCGCCGCTACGCCAGCTTCGCCTTGAAGAACGTCATCGTCCGGCCCCACGCCAGTGTCGCGGCCGCTTCGTCGTAGCGCGGCGTCGTGTCGTTATTAAAACCGTGCTCCACGCCCGGGTAGACGAAGTGCTGGTAGTCGACGCGGTTCGCCTTCAGCGCGGCCTCGTACGCGGGCCAGCCGGCCAGGATGCGCTCGTCCTTGCCGGCGTCATGGATCAGCAGGGGCGCGCGGATGCGGGCGACGTCGGCCGCGGGCGGCTGCATGCCGTAGAACGGCACGGCGGCGGCCAGGTCCGGCAGCTGCGTCGCGAGGTAGTTGGCGATGCCGCCACCATAGCAGAAGCCCACCACGCCCACCTTGCCCGTGCCCTGCGGCAGCGCGGCCAGCGCGTGGGCGGCGGCGATGAAGTCGGCGCGCGTCTTCGCCTGGTCGAGCTTGGGGAAGAGTTCGCGGGCCTTGTCCTCGTCGCCCGGATAGCCGCCCAGCGGGGTCAGCGCGTCCGGGGCGAAGGCGACATAGCCGTCGAGCGCGACGCGGCGGGTAACGTCCTCGATGTGCGGATTCAGGCCGCGGTTTTCGTGCACGACGAGGATCGTCGGCAGCTTTCCTTTCGCATTGGCCGGCTCGGCCAGGTAGCCGTGCACCTTGCCGTAGCCCTGCGGCGACGGGAAGTCGACGTACCGCGTCTTCAGGCGCGCGTCCGCGGGCGCGACGAGCGGCGCGGCGAACGACGGCGACAGCTGCGCCAGCAACGCGGCGGCATAGCGGCTGGCACGCGACAGGAAATCGCGGCGCGACACGCGGCCGTGCACATAGCCGTCGAACAGTTTCAGTACCTCGGGGTCGAAATCCGCTGCGGTCAAACGTGTCATGTCCAGCCTCCTGTCGGGTTCAAGAGCGCCAGCATACTTCAGATCCGGATGACGATGCGCCTCTTGAACAGCTGCCACAGCCCTGCCCCCAGCACGAGCAGCAGCAACGCCGAATACGCGGCCGAGGCCACCCGCGCTTCGGGAATCGCCTGCGCCAGCCACGCGGCCAGCAGGTCGTGCAGGCTGCCGGCACCGAGCGGCAGCTGCATCACCGTATCGATCAGCGTGATGCCGACGAAGGCCAGCGTCGCATTGGTGCCGAAGGCGAGGACCGGCCGGGTCCACGCGGGCGCCTCCTGGCCGGGCGGCACGAGGCGCATCAGCACGAGCAGCGACAGCAGCGTGAACCCGCCGGACGCCAGCGCAAAGCTGGGCGTCCACAGTTTTTTCACCATGGGCACGAGTGGATCGAGCAGGAAGCCGGCCAGCAGGCAGGCCACGCCGGCGATCGCGAGGGCCGTCAGCGTGGCGCGCTTGTGCGACCGCATCAACAGCAGCGACGCCGCCACGCCGAACAGCACGTTGACGAGTGCGCCCAGGGTGGACACGAGGCCTTCCGGGTCGAAGGTGACGACGTCGCCGGTCTTCCCCCACGGCCACAGGTGCGGGACGCCGAACACGGCGCGGTCGACGACGGCCGGCAGCGCGTGCATGGAGTCGAAGCACGCGCGCCCGCAGCCGGGCGCATCCCACGCGAGCAGCAGCGCGGCATAGCCCACCAGCAGCGCGACGCTGGCCGCCACCGGCACCGAGACGCGCAGTCCGTCGCGCCGCAACGCCAGCACGCACCCCGTACCCACGATGGCATGGCACAGCCCGATGCGCTGCAGGATGCCCGGCAGGCGGACGTGGGCGAAGTCGAAGCCGGGCAGCAGGTTCAGCACGACGCCGAGCGCGACGAGCACGGCCGAGCGGCGCAGCACGTGGCCGACGAGGGCCGCCCTCCCCTGGCCCGCGCGCCGCGCGAGCGCAAAGGGCAGCGCCGCCCCTGCACAGAACAGGAAGGCGGGAAAGATCATGTCGGCGATGGCGAAGCCGCGCCAGTCGGCATGCGTCAGGAACGTGAAGCGCCGGTCCCAGCCGCCCGCGTACGCGACCATGATCATGCCCATCACGGCGAGGCCGCGCAGCAGGTCGATGGCGGTCACGCGCGGCGTGGAAGGTGCCGGCTTTTCCATGCTGTTCCCCATGTATGAAATCGATTTCAAATATGCGCCGCGGACGTGCCATCGTCAAGTCATGATGCATAACGCACATCATTGTCCAGAAGGAAATAGAATGGAAGACCACCGCAACCCACCAGGAGGTTCCATGCAACTCATCGGCATGCTCGATTCACCGTTCGTCCGCCGCGTCGCCATCTCGTTCGACCTGCAGAACATTCCGTTCGAGCACAAGGCGCTGTCCGTGTTCCGCAACTTCGACGAATTCTCCGCCATCAATCCGACAGTCAAGGCGCCGACGCTCGTGCTGGACGACGGTTCCTTCCTGATCGATTCCACGCTGATGCTCGAATACGGCGACGCGCTGGCGGGCAACTCCCTGCTGCCGGCCGCCCCGGCGGCGCGTGCGCAGGCGCTGCGTGCCATCGGCCCGGCGCTGGCGGCCTGCGAAAAGACGGCGCAAATCGTCTACGAGTACCAGTTGCGGCCGCAGGAAAAACAGCACCAGCCGTGGCTCGACCGCGTGCAGCAGCAATTGCTCGCGGCGCTCGGGCTGCTGGAAGCGGAGACGGACGCGTTCGACATCGACGCACTCGACCAGGCCGCCGTCACGGCCGCCGTCACGTGGTCGTTCGTCCGCTTGATGGTGCCGCAAATCGTGTCGCCCGACCACTTCCCGCGCCTGGCCGCGTGGACCTCGCGTGCGGAGGCGCTGCCGGTCTTCCAGCGCTATCCGCTCGTCTGAGCGCCACTGAACGGCAAGCGCGCCGGCCTGGACTGGCGATTTTGCTATGATTGGTTTCACACCAACAACCGGACGCCCAATGAAACTGCCGTCCCTGGCCGCCCTCGCGGCGGCCGTGTCGATGCCGATCCTGGCCGGCTGCGCCTCCCCTCCGCCGCAGGACGCCGTGTACCCGCTCCGGCCCGAGCAAAGCGTCGTCCTCGCGCGCGGCACCGTGCTCACGTACGACAGTTACAGCGACAGCCGCTGTCCCGCGAACACGCGCTGCGTCTGGGCTGGACGGCTGATTTTCCGCTTCCTCATCGACGGCCCGAACGGCGCCGAAGAATTCACGCTCGGTCCCGACCAGCCGACGGCCACGCCCGCGTCGCTGCACGGGGCCCGCGTCACGCTCGACACGTCCGCGATCCCGCCCGCGCGCGCGGCCGGTACGCTGCGCCCCAACGACATCATTCCCGTCACGCTCAAGATCTCCGCCAAATGAACCAACCCGTCAAAACCCTCGCCTGCGGCCTGATCCTCTCCATCGTCCTGACACCGCCGCTCGCGCTGGCCAAGACCCCGGTCGCGACGGGCACCGGCGGCGCCGTCGCCACGATCAGCGAAAAGGCGTCGGCCTCCGCGCTCGCGATCCTCAACAAGGGCGGCAATGCCATCGACGCGGCCGTCGCGGCGGCGGCCACGCTGGGCGTCACCGATCCGTTCAGCTGCGGCATCGGCGGCGGCGGCTTCATGGTCGTGTACCTCGCCAAGGACAAGCGCGTCGTCACCATCGACCACCGCGAGACCGCGCCCGCGTCGTTCAGTCCTTCCGTCTTCCAGGAAAACGGCAAGGCGATCGATTTCGACACGGCCGTCGCCAGCGGCGCATCGGTCGGCGTACCGGGCACCGTGCGCGGCTGGCACGAGGCGCTGGATCGCTACGGCACGATGTCGTTCAAGCAGGTGCTGGCGCCCGCGATCCAGGTCGCGACGAACGGCTTCCCCGTCAGCGACACGATGCACGGCCTGATCGTCGAGAACGAGAAAAAATTCGGCATGTTCGAGACGACGAGCAAGCTGTATCTCAAGAACGGCAAGGCCCTGCCGGCCGGCACCGTCGTCAAGAACCCGGACCTCGCCAGGGCCTACCGCGAGCTGGCGGCGAAAGGCTACAAGGTGTTCTACGAAGGCCCGCTGGCGCAGGCCGTCGTCGCCGCGGTCAACCGCCCGCCCGTCACGGCGGGCGTCCAGGTCCGCCCCGGCACGATGAGCCTCGCGGACATGGCCAACTACGAGGCGCGCATCCGCCAGCCGATCCGCTCCACCTACCGCGGCTACGACATCTACGGCATGCCGCCACCCAGCAGCGGCGGCGCGACGGTGGCCGAAGCCCTCAACATCCTCGAAGGCTTCGACCTGAAGTCGATGCCGCGCGCGAACGTCGAACACCTGTACCTGGAAGCGAGCCGCCTCGCTTTTGCCGACCGCAACGCCTTCCTCGGCGACCCGGAATATGTCGACGCGCCCATCGAAGGCGTGCTGTCGAAGCAGTTCGCCGCGCAGCGCCGTTCGCTGATCCGGCCCGACCGCGCGGCGGGCGTCGTTCCCGCCGGCGACGCGTTCCTGTACGAGAACGACCAGAGCTTCCCGCTGCGTCCGCAGCAGAACCTGATCATGAAAGAAGGCACGCACACGACGCACCTGACGGTGTCGGACAAATGGGGCAACGTCGTGGCCTACACGTTCACGATCGAGTCGTGGGGCGGCAGCGGCATCGTCGTGCCGGGCTACGGCTTCCTGCTGAATAACGAGATGACCGACTTCGATTTCACGGGTCCGGCGCCGAACATTCCCGAAGCCGGCAAGCGCCCGCGCAGCAGCATGGCGCCGACGATCGCCTTCAAGGACGGCAAGCCCGCCTTCACCATCGGCAGCCCGGGCGGCGCGACGATCATCACGACGGTGCTGCAGACGATCGTCAACTACATCGACCTCGGCATGACTATGGACCAGGCGATCGACGCGCCCCGCCTATCGCAGCGCAACGCGAAAGAGACGTCGGTCGAACCGGGTTTTGCGGGCACCCCGCAGGCCCAGGCGCTGGAACAGTTCGGCCACAAGTGGGAAGCGAAGCCCGAGGAGATCGGCGCCGCGAACGCGATCGTGTTCAATCCCGACGGCACCGTGACGGCGGTCAGCGAAGGCCACCGCCACGGCATCGGCACGGCGCTCGTGCAGAAGCGCGGGCACTGATCAACCCAGCCGGCCTGCCGGGAAGGCCGGCGGCGCGGCGAGCATACGCTTCCAGTCGAGCCGTAATTGCACGAGGCAGACGGCCAGCGAGAGTTCGATCAGCCACGGCCAGGCCGTGGTGCCGGTCAGCTTGCCGAGGGCCACGGCCACGAGCGCCTGCACGAGGGCATACGCGCCAGCGCGCAGGCCCAGGGCCAGGTTCCAGCCGCCGCGGACGCTCGCGTAATCGCCCAGCAGCCCCATCATCGCCACCTGCCCGGCCAGGCTGCACAGGCCGAGCTGGCGCAGCAGCCCATCCGGTCCCATGCCTGCCATGAACGACGCGCCCGTCAAGGCTGCCGTCAACAACATCCATACCGCGAGCGCCTGACGCAGCAGCCGCGTGGCGAGGCGCCGGTTCAGCAGCGCGGCATTGCCGGCCAGCGGCGTCAGGCGCAGCAAGGCCTGCTCGCCCTGCGTGCGGCGCAGCTGCTGGCCATACTGGGCCGTGCTGAATGCGACGACGAGCGCCATCATGGCCGGCCCGGCGTCCAGTAACACGCCGGCGAACGATTGCGCCGCGGCGCCGCGCGGCACGGCCAGCACGATGTGCACGACGACGCTGACGACCATGACCACGACGATGGCGCCGCCCCAGGAAGTCCAGTGCGCCATCGGTCCCAGCGCATGCATCAGCATCGTGCCCGGATCGGCGCGCCGGCGCTCGCAACGCAGCGCGACGCGGTACAACGACAAGTTGCCTTGCCACGCCATACCGTCGGGCATGGGCTGTCGTTGTTCCGTGCGGAAGGCGAAGTGGTTCAGGCGCCTGATCTGGTCGCCGCGCCGCGCCAGGAAAGCATCGCCGCCGGCCGGATACATCCAGCGCAGGCCCCACACCGCGGCGGGCAGGACCAGGATGCTCATGACCCAGAAGGCGGCGTTGCCCGTCATCACTTCCACCCACGCGGGCGGCAGTATGAAGTGCACCAGCCACGGTCCGTTGCCGCCCAACACGAGCAACACCACGACGTACTTGTTCCCCGCCATCATCAACGCCAGGCACAGCGTGCCGAGCGCGACGATCGGCAGCACGGCCCAGTTGCCGAGGCCGTACGCAATGCCGAGCGTGGCGATGCACAAGTACGCGGCCGTCATCTGCAGCAGGCGGCGGCGCTGGCGGGGCAGCAGCCATGCGTTCATGGGCGAATTCAGGCGGATGGAACCGGGTACGAACAGGAAGGTCCAGATGAACGCCAGCGCCATGAAGACGACGGCGATGGCAAAGCGCAGCGCCTGCAAGGGAGACAGGTCGCCCAGCACGGCCACGATGATGCCGCATGAGGCGATGGCGCCGGCCACCAGATAAACGCCGCGCAGCGACCCCGGTTCGCGCTGCGCCGCCGCCGCGCGCCAGATCGCCCGACAATCCTGCAGCGCGGCGTTCATTGCGTCACCTCGATGAACAGGTCTTCCAGCGTCAGCGGTTCCACGCGCACGCCCGGCTCGCGCGCGAGGCGCGCGACGTCGTCGCCCTGCGCCTGCACGATCACGCTCGTCATCGCGCCCTCCCGGCGCCGCCGCACCTCGCCCGCCAGCGGCGAGCCAGGCAACGTGGCGGCCGGCACGACGACGCGGCGCGCACCTTCCAGCAGCGCATCCGTCTGGCCCTGCAGCGCGATGCGGCCATCTTTCAAAAACGCGAGGTCGAACGCGACGCGCTCCAGGTCGGACAGGATGTGCGTGGAGAACACGACGGTCGTCCCCCGCTCGATCACCTGGTCGACCAGCTCGCGCAGGAATTCGCGCCGGCCGACCGGGTCCAGTGCGGACACGGGTTCGTCGAGGATCAGCAGTTCCGGCTCGTGCGCCAGCGCGCGGATGATGGCGAGCCTCTGCTGCTCGCCCCCGGACAACCGCTTGATCGGCTTGTTGCGCAGTTCGGGGCCGACGTCCCAGCGCGACAGCAGGCCGTCGACCTTGCCGGTGTTCCAGCGCGGGTACATCGCGCGGAAGTAATCGAACATCTGCACGGGCGTCAGCCAGTCGAACAAATCGGTGCGCTGCGGGACATAGCCGATGCGACCGCGCGCATCGTCGGAGAGCGCGGCCACGCCTTCGCCGAACAGCGCAACGCTGCCGCCGTCGGCCTCGCGCAATCCGAGCATGCATTCGAGCAGCGTGGACTTGCCGGCGCCGTTGCGGCCCAGCAGGCCAACCACCTGGCCGGGTGCGATCTGCCAGTCGAGATCGGCAAGCACCCGCTGGCTGCCGAAATACTTGCTGACCGAGGACATGCGAACGATGGCGGCACTCATTTTGTTTCCTTCAGAATAGTTGCGAACAGGGACAGGACGGTTTCTGGATCGAGCTCGAGCTGGCGCGCCTCGACGGCGGCGCGCTCGAGCGTGGGACGGAGCAGATCGGCGCGGTCGGCCGGCTGCGTGGATGCGGACTCGGCGACCACCATGCCGAGGCCGCGCCGGCGCGCCAGCACGCCTTCCATCTCCAGCAGGCTGTAGGCCTTGGAGACGGTCATCGGATTGAGCGCCAGCGCCTGCGCGATCTCGCGCACGGACGGCATCTCGTCGCCGGGACGAAGCTGGCCGCTGGCGGACAGGCGGCGCACCTGCTCGACGAGCTGGCGGTAGATCGGTTCGGACGAGCCGGTCGCGATCGAAAACAGGTTGGCGGTGTGTGTGGGCATGGTGTCTACTGTATTAATTGAGTAATACAGTACGCCCGAGGTGTATCGCCGTCAAGCGATATTTACAAAAAAAGACGGCTCCACGAGGGAGCCGTTAAAGGGCGTGGGCGCCAAGCCGCCCACGTTGGATCTGCGGACGGAGACTGGTCCGCAGGGACGACAAAAAATTTACATCAGAGGTGCGGGACGATCAGCGGCATCAGGTCGTCGAAGGTGCGGCCGGTGCCGTTCTCGCCGATCGCATGCATCTTCCATTCGCCGTTATGGCGGTACAGCTTGGCCATGATCTGGGCCGTGTGCGTGCCCTGCACCGACAGGTCGTAGCGCGCGATTTCCTTGCCGTTGCTCGTGTCGAACAGGCGGCAGAACGCGTTCTGGACCGTCGAAAAATTCTGGCCCGTGAAGCTGTTGACGGTGAAGACGAGCGACCTCACGTTCTCCGGCACCGTGCGCAGGTCGACGACGATCTGCTCGTCGTCGCCGTCGCCGGCCCCCGTGCGGTTGTCGCCGGTGTGCGTGATGCTGCCGTCACGGCTTTTCAGCTGGCGGAACCAGACCACGTCGACCGGGCGGTTCGATTCGTCGAACATCACGACCGACGCGTCGAGGTCGACCGTCTGGCTCTTTGCGCCGAAGCCGAAGAAACCGCCGGACTTCGCGACGTCCCAGCCGAGGCCCATCGTCACTCGGGACAGGGCGCCGCCGGCTTCCTTCTCCAGCGAGATCTTCTGGCCCTTCTGCAGGTTGACTGCCATAGTTAATACTCCTTTGATTGTCAGCGTCCGGGCGCCTGCATCCACGCCTTGAACGTGGTGCGATTGCGCGAACAGACATAAATCTTGCCGCGACCGGAGAAGCGCAGGACGAGGCCCTCGCCGCTGGTCTGGCTGTTGATCAGGTTACCCAGGAAGCCGCCGCTGGTGCCGGTCGTGATCGAGACCTCGTAGTGCAGGGTGCTATCCCAGGCGACGACGTGCGAGTTGTCGATGATCGCGTCCTTGCCCGGTTCCACATCGAGCACGTTCATCGAGCCGAAGCCGGAGACGACCACCTGGCCGCTGCCCGACGTCTCGGTCACGAAGAAGCCGCCGCTCTGGGCGAACAGCGCGTTGCCGAGACTCTGGGTGCGCACGCGCAGGTCGACGCTGGAACTGGCCGCGACGAACGCGCCGTCGCTGATGATGAACTGGTTCGGGCCGCAGTCGACCACCTGCATCGCGCCCGGCAACGTGGGAGACAGCAGGCAGTCGCCGTCGCCGCGGGTCGCTTCGATGTGCTGCTGGAAGAACGACTCGCCGTTGGCGAAGGTGCGCATCAGCGCGCTGCCCAGGCCACCCTTCATCTTGCCCTTGAGGTCGAGGGTCGATTCCATCATGACCATCGCATCCGATTCGCAGTAGATGGTCTCACCGCGCTTCAGCGATACATGCAGGAAGGGATCGACGTCCCCGGTCACGGTAAACACTGGCATTTCTAGCTTCCTTTCAGGCCGGCGTTTTAGATTAGACGCTCACGCCATAGTTCTTGGCGAGGGGGCCGAGGCCGCCGTTGAAACCCTGGCCCACTGCGCGGAACTTCCAGTCCGCGCCGTTACGATACACCTCGCCGAAGATCATGGCCGATTCGGTCGAACCGTCTTCGGACAGGTCGTAGCGGGCGATCTCGCTGTTGTTGGCCGCGTTGATGCAGCGGATGAACGCCTTGCCGACCATGCCGAAATTCTGGCGGCGCGTATCGCCCTCGTGGATCGTCGCGGCCAGCACGATGCGGTCGACGTCGGCCGGGACTTTCGTGAGGTCGATGTTGAGGGTCTCGTCATCGCCTTCGCCAGCGCCGGTGCGGTTGTCGCCCGAGTGGGTCACCGAGCCGTCGGACGACTTGGCGTTGTTGTAGAAGATGAAGTCGGCATCCGAGCGGACCTTGCCCGACTGGTTCAGCAGGAACGCGACGCCGTCCAGGTCGAACGCGGCGCCATCGGTGGCGCGCACGTCCCAGCCGAGGCCCAGTTTGAGGCTGGACAGGCCCGGTGCTTCCTTCGACAGGTTGACGTTACCGCCTTTTTGCAAGCTGATTGCCATGATGATTCTCCTTCAGGTTGATAGGTACTGCCTTGTTCACGTTTCATTCGGCGTGGGCCAGCGCTTTGCCGCCCACACCCAACGCTTCCTGCTTCTTGCGATACCGGATCGACGACCACACCGAGGCACCGATGAAGGCGACACCCGCCAGGCCCGTGACCAGTTCCGGCACGTGGAACTTCATACTCGCCAGCATGATCAAGGCCAGGATGCCGATCGCGTAGTGAGCGCCGTGCTCCAGGTACACAAACTGGTCGAGCGTGCCCTTTTCCACCAGGTACACCGTCAGCGAACGCACGAACATCGCACCGATCGCCAGGCCCAGCATGATGATCACGACGTCGTTGGTGATGGCGAACGCGCCGATCACGCCGTCGAAGCTGAACGATGCATCCAGCACTTCCAGGTACAGGAAGCCGCCGATACCGCCGCGCTTGACCATCTCGCCGACGTCGCCGCCACCCTCTTCCGACTTCTCGAGCAGGTTCGACAGCACGTCCACGCCGACGTAGATCAGGATGCCCCACAGGCCCGAGATCAGCACGACCATCTTCTGGGCTTCCGGCACCAGCGACAGGCTGGCCATCAGCGCGCCGATCGAGATCATCACGGCGATCGACGACACCTTGCCGAGCGAGCCGAGCTTGGCTTCGAAGTGGCCAAGCCAGTGGTGTTCCTTCTCTTCATCGAACAGGAAGTTCAGGAAGACCAGCAGCAGGAACATGCCGCCGAATGCCGCCACTTCCGCGTGGTGGTTCGTCAGGTGCATCGAGTACTGCTTCGGATCCTGCAAGGCCATGTTCCACACGTCCATCAGGCCCAGGTCGGCCGCCACCGCGACGATCACGAGCGGGAACAGCAGGCGCATACCGAACACGGCGATGATGATGCCGACGCCCAGGAACAGCTTTTTCCAGAACTCGTCCCAGGTCTTCAGCACGGAGGCGTTGACCACCGCGTTGTCGAACGACAGCGAGACTTCCATGACCGCGAGAATCGCGGCGATACCCATCGCCGTCAGCGCGCCGGCCACGCCGGCATGCTCGTAGCCCCACCATGCCGAGCCCAGCAGGCACAGCGCCGTGACGATGAATGACACCCTAAAATGCTTCATTCTTATGTCCCTTCTTGGGATATGAGTTGTTGACAAGGCGCAGTGTAGAGGCGATGATCCAATCGAAAAAGCGAAGATAACAAGAGAATCACTTCGAAAAAACCTGCGTTATTCACGTGATAATGAAATCCGACATCAATTTCCGCCACCTGTACTACTTCTGGGTCGTGGCCAACGAAGGGGGCATCACGCGTGCCGCCGAACGGCTGGGCCTCGCCGTGCAGACGGTCAGTTCGCAATTGACGCTGCTCGAGCAATCGTTGGGCAAGACGCTGTTCAAGCAGCAGGGCCGGCGCCTCGTGCTGACGGAAGCGGGCCGGCTGGCGCTGGGCTATGCCGACCAGATCTTCCTGCTGGGCGAGCAGATGCAGGAGGCGCTGAACGAGTTCGACAGCGGCCGCACGCGCCTCACGGTGGGCATCTCGGACTCGCTGCCGAAGCTGTCGGCCTACCGCATGCTGGAAGCCGTCACGCGCATGGACCGCCCCGTGCGCATCGTCTGCTACGAAGACCAGTTCGAGGCGCTGCTGGCCGACCTCGCGCTGCACAAGCTGGACGTCGTGCTGACCGACCGCGAAGTGCGCGCCGGCGCGACCCTGAAAGTGTTCAGCCACCAGCTGTTCGACAGCGAGATGGTGGTCGTGGGCACGCCCGCGCTCGCGCAGCGCTACGGCGGCGCGGACGACGAGTTCCCGAAGAATCTGAACGGCGCGCCGTTCCTGCTGCCGGCACGTAATAATGCCCTGCGGGGCAAGATCGACGAGTGGTTCGTACAGCACCACGTGCGGCCGGACGTGGTCGGGGAGTTCGAGGACAACGCGCTGCTCAACACGTTCGGCCGGCGCGGCCTGGGCCTGTTCTTCGCGCCGGCCGCGCTGGCGGACGACGTCGCCGAACAGTTCGGCGCCGTGCGGGTCGGGCTTGTTCCGACGGTGCGCGAACAGTTCTACATGATCTCGAGCGACCGCAAGATCATGCATCCGGCGGTCGAGGCCATCCTGGCGGGATCGCAAAAAGCGACGCTCCCGGCGGCCTGACCGTTACAATGCAGCTCGGCTTTTGCCTTTCGAGTAAACTTACCTTCTATGCAAAACGTATTGCTCGTCGTTCTCTCGCTGCTGCTGGTGGCGCTGAACGGCTTCTTCGTGGCGGCCGAATTCGGCATCGTCACGCTGCGCAAGACCCGCGTGCGCGCCATCGCCAAAACGGGCGGCCTGCGCGGACGCATCCTCTACAAGGTCCACAGCCAGCTCGACGCTTATCTATCGGCGTGCCAGCTGGGCATCACGCTCGCGTCGCTGGGCCTGGGCTGGGTCGGCGAACCCGCGTTCGCGAACCTGCTGGAACCGGTGTTCTCGCTGGTCGGCGTCACGAGCCCGCAGATCATCCACGGCGTGTCGTTCGTCGTGGCGTTCAGCGTGATCTCGTTCCTGCACATCGTCGTGGGCGAGCTGGCGCCGAAGTCGCTGGCGATCCGCGTGCCGGAAGCCGTGGGCCTGTGGAGCGCCGTGCCGCTGTACGGCTTCTACTGGTCGATGTATCCGGCCATCTGGCTGCTGAACGAAAGCGCCAACCTCGTGCTGCGCGTCGCGGGCCTCTCGGGCGTGGGCGGCCACGAAACGCATTACTCGAACGACGAACTCAAACTGATCCTGCGCACCAACACGGGCACGCCGGCCGAACGCTTCACGCACGACGAGCGCCACATCCTCGCGCAGTCGCTGGAGTTCGCCCAGCACACGGTGGCTGACCTCATGCGCCCCATTAACGAGGTGAGCGCGCTGTACGCGAGCCGCTCGCTCGAGCAGAACCTCGACACGATGCGCCGCAACCGCTTTTCGCGCTACCCGTATTTCGACGAGGACGGCGAGGAAGTGCTGGGCGTGATCCACCTGAAGGACCTGTTTTTCGCCGAGCAGTCCGGTAAGGACGTCGATGACCTGACGGATTACCTGCGTCCCGTCGACCTGATCTCGGCGCGCACGCCGGCCATCGAGCTGTTCCGCCGGTTCCGCAGCGGCGCCCCGCACTTCGCGCTGATCGGAGAGAAAGGCAAGCGTCCGGTCGGCTTCATCACGCTGGACAACCTGCTGGGCGCCATCGTCGGCGAGATCCGCGACGAGTTCCGCCTCAACGAAAACGACTGGCTGCCGCAGGGCGACGGCACCTACATCGGCAAGGCGAGCCTGCCGATCGTCTCGCTCGAACGCGTGCTCGGCATCGACATCAACAACGAAGAGATGGGGCTCGATGAAGTCGAATCCGTCGGCGGGCTGTTGATGGCCAAGCTGGGGGATATTCCCAAGCAGGGGCAGCGCATCGAGTTTCCGAAGTTCGATGTCGTGGTCAAGAAGACCAATGGGCCGCGCATCCTGCTCGTCAAAGTCATTCCGCAGCTGGAGCGGGGGGCGGATGACGATGATCTGGACTGAGAGAAGCAGTTCCTGATCTGTTCGCGTCGAGGAATGCGTTGAGATCTTTGCCGATCAGCCCGGCGGCATAGTCCGATATGTGGTCCGTATGGCCGTACAGGAAACGGCCGTCCTTGCGCATGCCGCAATAACCGGTCACGTCGTCGCACAGATATTTCGCCGTCTCGAACAGCGCCACGTCGTCGGTAAATACTGCGCGCACATCCTCCAGGACGGAACGGTATTTCTGCGACAACTGCAGTTGCCGATCCAGCGAAATCCTGCAGTTCTCATTTTCTGCGACAAACAGCTTGTTCACGACAGGAATCGACGCGATGCGGCCAAGGCAATCCTCCGGATGGGCCAATGTCGGGTTGTCGACGACGAGCACGACTTTCTTGCGGGCGCGAACGATCTTTTCTACGGTGTTACGCAAGCCTGCCGCGACCGCATCGCCATTGTTATTCGTAGGCAGGTCTTCGATGGTGTAGTCGTGCTCCAGCGAAAACATTGCGCGCGCGGATGTCGCAATGACGACTACCTGGATGTCCGGATTCGCCGCCGCCGCGTTCACCATGGACGCTGCAACAGTCCGGTAGGGACTGAAGATACGGTTGTCGGACAAGATCGGCACGGAACCGCCGCCGGGTCCGTTATCGCCGATCAAGAGCCAGCGCCCGGCGGCGCTCGAGGTACGTACGACGCCGGGCCACAGCGCGCCTGCCTTGCTGTCGCCCAGCAACGCGTACTTGACGGGGCCGCGCGGATCCTTGAAGCAGCCGAAGAACAAGGCTTTGTCGGTCTCGCTCATTCCACAATCATGCACGAGTTCCACGCCCGGACCGCCGTCGTTGCCCGTAGCGATCGAAGTATTGATCTTCACGACCTCGCGGAAAGCGAGCCCGTACCTGACAAACGTGTCGTAGCCCACCACGCCGACGACCGGCATCAGGGCCACCAGCGCTGCCACCTTGAACCCGGCGCGGCGGCCCAGCCGTACGGGCCTTTCGACCAGCCGGTAAGTCAGCCAGGCAAGGACGATGGACGCCAGCACGATCGCGCCGCGCACCGGAGCAGCCGGGACTTTGCTGTGGATAATGCGGGCATACGTCAGCAACGGCCAATGCCAAAGGTACAGCGGGAAACTGATCAGCCCGATCCATACCGCGATCCGGTTCGACAGGATCACGCGATTGACCCAGGCGCCAGGACCCGCGAAGATCAGCAGCACCGCGCTCAGTACGGGGACGAGCGCCCATTTGCCTGGAAAGCCGAGGCGTTTGTCGATGTGCCAGAAACCGAATGCCAGCAGCAGGGCCGCAACCACGGACATGGTGCTGGACCATCGTTCCGGCCGAGGCGCGTTCGCGGCCGTGAAGTTGGGCTTGTACAGCGTCACCCAGGCGAGAATACTTCCCAGCATCAGCTCCCAGAAACGCGTTTGCGGCGAATAGAAATCCGCAATGGCGTCTACCTTGACCTGGTGCAGATTCAAGCCGAAGGACACGAGGGCAACCAGTATGCCGATACCGGGCAGGTTAAGGCGTACGCGGTAGGCGAACCACAGCAACAGTGGCCAGAAGATGTAGAACTGCTCCTCGACACCCAGGCTCCACAGGTGCAGTAGCAGCTTGGTGTCGGCCGCGTTATCGAAATAACCGGATTCGCTCCATAGCACGAGGTTGGAAACGAAGCCGGCGCCGCCGGCGATATGCTTGCCGAGTTGCATGTATTCGTCGTCCAGCAGGGAAAACCAGCCGAACGCGTAACAGGACACCAGGACGAGCAGCAGCGCCGGGAAAATGCGCTTGACGCGACGGAGATAAAACTCGGTGAAACTGAATGTCCCGCGGTCGAGGTTTTCATAGACAATCGTCGAGATCAAATAACCCGATATCACGAAAAACACGTCGACGCCGATGAATCCGCCTTTGATCCATTCCGGGAAGGCGTGGAAGGCGACCACCGACAGGACCGCGACGGCGCGCAAACCGTCGATGTCGCGCCGGTACTTGGGATGCGAAAGGTGAGGGAGTGACATGTTTGCGGCCGCGCGAGCGACAATTAACAATGCAAACCATCCAGCAAAGCAGTTAGCCTAGCCGGAAAAGTCACTGATATTCACGACGTGCATCAATCGACGCCGAGTGTCGTCTTTTTTGTATTAGCTACGCATTGGCGGTACGCGGATGCAGTCTGGACACTGCTCCATGCGTCTTGAACAGGTCACGCGCCGAGTGCCTGCCGCGCTTCCTCGCGATACCGCCCCGGCGACTTGCCCACGAGCCGCCGGAAATCCGACGTGAAGTGCGCCTGGTCGAAATACCCGAGCCCCTGCGCCAGCGCGGCCAGGTCGACGTCCGCGCCTTGCGCCAGGCGATCCGCCGCCTCGTGCAACCGAAACCGCCGGATCACCCATTTCGGGCTCACGCCCACGTACTCGCTGAACAGCTGCTGCAGGCTGCGCACGCCCATCTGCGCGGCGGCTGCCAGCTCCTCCACCTGCGTCAATCCGGGCGTCGATTCCACCGCGCGCAGGATCGCGGCGATCCGGTCGACCTGCGGATCGGGTGCCGGCAGTACGGAGCGCAGCAGCGCCCCCGCCGCCTCGATCATCGCGGCATCGTCCGTCGTATTCAAAACCGCACTCTGCGCGGCCCCCTCGTCCCACGGGAACACGTCGCCGAGCACCAGCACCTTGTCCGTGATCGTGTGCAGCGGCCGGCCGAGAAACGCGCGAAAAGCGCCCGCCCGGAAACGCAGCCCGCAGACCTTCCCCGCGTCCTTCAATTCGTAATCGAACGAGCCCGTCGTCAGGCCCCAGATGCCCGTGCGGGCGCGGTCGAACACGATGTGCACGCACGGATACGGCAAGGTGCGCTGCGTGTGCGGCAGGCGGCCCTGCAAGTCCCACTCGACGATCCAGTAATGATCGAGGAACGGCGCCAGATCCGGCGGCGGCAGGTAGCGGCCGAGCCGGAACATCTTGCCGGCGAGCGCCGGCGCGACGACGCCCTTGGCGCGGTCGGTGACAGTGGGAAGATGGCTCATCGGGGCATTCTAGCATTCGCGTTTTTCCAAGACGGCAGCGGCGGGCAAGCCTACTCTGTCCGCTCACCGCCATCACGAGGACCCGATGAACCTGACCCTGTTCCACGCTCCGAATTCGCGCTCCGGCGCGGCCCGCATCCTGCTCGAAGAACTCGGCGCGTCCTACCACCTGCACGTGCTGAACCTCAAAAAGAACGAGCAGCGCGCGCCGGCGTACCTGGCCATCAACCCGATGGGCAAGGTTCCCGCCATCCGCCACGGCGATGCCCTCGTCACGGAGCAGCCGGCCGTCTTCATCTACCTGGCCGACCTGTTCCCGCAAGCGG
>NZ_JBKYMO010000024.1:0-26469 GCF_047302915.1 Massilia sp. CT11-108
ATGCCGGCTTACTTCGACAGGTCGATCGCATATTTCGCGAAGCCGCTCGCGTCCAGCCCGCCCTCGGCCGTGACGCTGGCGAGACCCGCGGCCTGCGCCAGCGCCAGGTGGCCCGGCGCCGAGCGCAGGATCACGGGGCCGGCGGTCGCCGTCTTGACGAAGCGCCAGCTGCGCGCGCCGCCGTTGACCGCCAAGGTGACCTTGCCGGTGGCCGCGCCGATCTTCTGCAGGTAGTTGCTGACGACGGCCTGGTTCGCGTCCGGCGACTTGATGATCGTCTTGCTGCCGTCGATGCCGGGGAAGTTGCCGCCGCCGCCCGCGCGGTAGTCGTTGGTGGCGACGATGAAGTCGTCCGTCTCCGCTACCGGCTTGCCCTGGTACGTCAGGTTGACGATGCGGCTGCCGGCCGGCTTCGTCACGTCGATCTGGTATTGCAGCGCGTTGTTCTCGGCGTAGAACACGTCGTAGTTGTAGATCGTGCCGTACGACGGGACGAGGTCCTGCTCGGCGGTCGCTGCCGGATCGATGCGCGCGAACTGCTTCGCGGCCGTCTCCAGCCAGTTCTTCAGGTCCGATCCCTTGATCTTCACGGCCTGCAGGTTGTTGTTGCTGTACAGGTAAAGGTCGCCCGGGTTGCGGACTTGCAGGCCAAAGGGCGCCGCCGGCGTCGCGCCCGGTGCCACGTCCGTGAAGTCCGACGGCCCGTTGCGGCCCGCCTTGAACGGCGCGCTGCACGAGATCACGGGGATGTTTTTATAGCTCGCCAGCGTCGCGTCGGTGCTGGTCGCGATGGCGTTCTTCACATAGTCGATCTGCGCCTGGTTCACGAGCTGGATCGCCGACACGTCGCCGACGAGCGCGAAGTACGACGACATCTCGAAGTCCGTCGCCACACCCAGCGGCTGCTTCGCATACGCGATCGTGGCCTGGTGCTCGGTCTGCACGGCGGCGGCGATGGCCGGGTCGGCCGCGACGCTGGTCGTGCCGTCCTTGTACTTGTAGCCCCGCGATTCGACCGTCGTCCGCGCCGGCTGCACCACCCACTTGCCGCCCTGGTACGCGAGCGTCAGCTTGACGATGCCCAGGCGCCGGCCCCAGCTCTGCGCCATCACGGTCGGCACGCCGTTGACGAAGCCGTTCACCGCATCGACCTTGGCCGATGCGGGGATCGCCGCGAACGACGGATCCAGCGCCGCGGCGCCCGTCTCTTTCCCCTTCGGGAAGATGAGGTGCGAGTGGCCGATCAGCAGGGCGTCGATGCCGGTCGTGCTGAGGTGATAGCTCTGGTTTTCCATCTTCGGGCTGTACGCGCTCGTGTCCAGGCCCCCGTGCGACAGCGCGACGACGAGGTCCGCGCCCTTGCCGCGCATCTCCGGCACGTACTGCTGCGCCGCTTCCACTGCGCCGCCCACGGCCACCTTGCCGGCCAGGTTCTTCTGGTCCCAGTCGAGGATCTGCGGCGGCACGAAGCTCATCACGCCCACGTTCACGGTGACCGGCATCGTCTCGCCGTTCGGCTTCGTCGCCGTGAAGTTGCGCGCGAGGATGCGGTACGGGTCGTAGATCGTCTTGTTCGTGGCGACCGCGGTCACGTTCGACAGCACGAGCGGGAAGTTCGGCCCGCCGCACGTGCCGGCCGGCTTGGAGACGCCCGGGATGCCGAAGTCGGTGTTCGTGACCTGGCTGAGGAACGGCAGGCCGTAGTTGAATTCGTGGTTGCCCAGGCCGCCCGCATCGTATTTCAGCGCGTTCATCGCCTTGTGCACGGCCAGCGTGTCGGCGCACTTCACGGGCGCCGTGACGGCCTGCAGGTCGGCCAGCAGGGTGCCCTGGATGACGTCGCCGTCGTCGAACAGCAGGTTGTTCGGATTCTCCGCGCGCGCCTGCTGGATCAGCGTGGACGTGCGGTCGAGGCCCAGGGTCGCGTCGTCGGCCAGCGAGTAATAGTTGTAGCCCAGGACGTTCGAGTGGATGTCGGTGGTCTCGAGCAGGGCGAGGGACACGGTGGTGCCTTCGGGGATGACGTTGGCGGGCGTGGATGGCTCGCCGCAGCCGGTGAGGCCGGCGGCAACCAAAGGGGTAGCAAATGCGGCGAGCAATGCGTGATTGCGTTTCAAGATGTTGGTCCGGTTGTGATGGAAACGGGCCGCACTCTATCTTGATGGGATGACAACGGTATGACAGGCATGCGCCACGCCGGCGCACGCCGCACGGTTCCGGACGCGCATGCGCCGCCGTCTGGCAAACCCGTGCGGACCGTTGCACGCAATCGGTGTGCGGCCCCGTTTTTCATGGTGCGTCGGCACAACGACGGTGCCGACGCACCAATTTGCGTGTTGGCACGGCAATTGCTGTATTGACCATGAGGGCGCCGGAGCTGGCCACTCCGCCGCCGCAGCGTTGTCTCTTCTTTCGATTTCCTTCTACAAGGACCAACATGACCGATACAACCAACCTGACCCGCCGCCGCCTGCTGGCCGCCGGTGCCACGGCCTCGCTCACCGGACTCGTCTCCGGCGGGGTCTTCGCCGCCGGCTCCGACAAGCCCGAGAAGACCGAAGTGAAGGTCGGCTTCATTCCCCTGACCGATTGCGCCTCCGTGGTGATGGCGTCCGTGCTGGGCTTCGACAAGAAGTACGGCATCAGGATTGTCCCCAGCAAGGAATCGTCGTGGGCCAGCGTGCGCGACAAGCTGGTCAACGGCGAACTGGATGCCGCCCACGTGCTGTATGGCCTGATCTACGGTGTGCAGATGGGTATCGGCGGTCCGAAGAAGGACATGGCGGTGCTGATGAGCCTGAACCAGAACGGCCAGGCCATCACCCTGTCGAAGAAATTGGCCGACGCCAGAGCCGTGGACGGCCCGTCGCTGGCGAAGGTGATGAGCACGGACAAGCGCGAGTACAGCTTCGCCCAGACCTTCCCGACCGGCACCCACGCGATGTGGCTGTACTACTGGCTGGCCAGCTACGGCATCAACCCGATGAAGGACGCGAAGGTGATCACGGTGCCGCCGCCGCAGATGGTGGCGAACATGCGCGTCGGGAACATGGACGGCTTCTGCGTGGGCGAACCGTGGAACCATCGCGCCATCGTCGACGGCGTCGGCATCACGGCCGCAACCACCCAGGACATCTGGAAAGACCACCCGGAAAAGACCCTCGGCACGTCGCTCGAATGGGTCAGGAAATACCCGAACACGGCGCGCGCCCTGGTGGCCGCCGTGCTGGAAGCCAGCCGCTGGATCGATGCGAGCATGTCCAACAAGGTCAAGATGGCCGAGACGATCGCCGACAAATCCTACGTCAACACCTCGGTGGACGTGATCAACCAGCGCATCCTGGGCCGCTACCAGAATGGCCTGGGCAAGACGTGGGACGACCCGAACTACATGAAGTTCTACAACGACGGCACGGTCAACTTCCCGTACCTGTCGGACGGCATGTGGTTCATGACCCAGCACCGCCGCTGGGGCCTGCTCAAGTCCGATCCGGACTACCTGGCCGTGGCGTCGAGCGTCAACCAGGTCGGGCTGTACCGCGAGGCGGCCGCCATGGCGAAGGCCGACGTGCCGAAGTCGCCGATGCGGTCCGCGAAGCTCATCGACGGCGTGGTGTGGGACGGGAAGAACCCGGCCGCGTATGCCGCCGCTTTCAAGATCAAGGTTTGAACCGGAGGACATCATGAATACCGTCGTGAATTCGACAGCGGGCGCGCACGCCGTGCCTGCCCGACGTGCCCTGGCGCTGCGTGTGCCGAACGGCCGCGCGCTGTTGCTGGCAGTGCTGCCGCCGGTGCTGGGTCTCGCCATGCTGGTGCTGGTGTGGCAGCTCGTCTCCGCGAACAACAGCAACTTCCCGTCGCCCTTCGTCACGTGGGAGGCGGCCGTCCAGCTGTTCGCCGACCCGTTCTACAGCAACGGGCCGAACGACCAGGGCATCGGCTGGAACATCCTCGCGTCGCTCCAGCGGGTGGCGCTGGGCTTCGGCCTCGCCGCGGCAGCGGGCATCCCGCTCGGCTTCCTGATCGGCCGCTCGCGCTTCCTGGCCGGCATGTGCAATCCCATCGTCAGCCTGCTGCGTCCCGTGTCGCCGCTGGCCTGGCTGCCCATCGGCCTGCTCGTGTTCAAGGCCGCGAACCCCGCTGCAATCTGGGCCATCTTCATCTGCTCGATCTGGCCGATGATCATCAACACGGCCGTCGGCGTGCAGCGCGTTCCGCAGGACTACATGAACGTGGCGAGGGTGCTGAACCTGTCGGAGTGGAAGGTCTTCACGAAGATCCTGCTGCCCGCGGTGCTGCCGTACATGCTGACCGGCGTGCGCCTGGCGATCGGCACGGCGTGGCTGGTGATCGTCGCGGCCGAGATGCTGACGGGCGGCGTGGGCATCGGCTTCTGGGTGTGGGACGAGTGGAACAACCTGAACGTGCCGCACATCCTCATCGCCATCGTCGTCATCGGCGTGGTCGGGCTGGTGCTGGAGCAGGCGCTGGTCGCACTGGCCCGCGCCGTCACCTACGAAGAGAGTGGATCATGAGCGAACCGAAATTCATCGAAGTGCAGCAGGTCGAGATGCTGTTCGACACCCGCAAGGGCCGCTTCCACGCGCTCACCGACGTCAACCTGAAGGTGGCGCGGGGCGAGTTCATCACGCTGATCGGCCACTCCGGCTGCGGCAAGTCCACGTTGCTGAACCTGCTGGCGGGCCTGACCCGCGCCAGCGAGGGCGTGCTGATCTGCGCCGGCCGCGAGATCGCCGGACCGGCGCCGGAGCGCGCGGTCGTGTTCCAGAACCATTCGCTGCTGCCGTGGTTGACCTGTTTCGAGAACGTCTACCTGGCCGTCGAGCGCGTGTTCGGCGCCCGCGAAGGGAAGGAGCAACTGCGTACCCGCACGGCCGATGCGCTGGCGCTGGTGGGCCTGACGCACGCGGCGCAGAAGCGGCCCAGCGAAATCTCGGGCGGCATGAAGCAGCGCGTCGGCATCGCCCGCGCGCTGTCGATGGAACCCAAGGTGCTGCTGATGGACGAGCCGTTCGGCGCCCTCGACGCGCTGACCCGCGCTCACTTGCAGGACGAGTTGCTGCGCATCGTCGCCCAGACGGAGTCCACGGTCGTGATGGTCACGCACGACGTGGACGAGGCGGTGCTGCTGTCGGACCGCATCGTGATGATGACGAATGGCCCGGCCGCGACCATCGGCGAGATCGTGGACGTGCGCCTGCCGCGGCCGCGCGAGCGCGTCGCGCTGGCGCACGATGCGCTGTACAACGAGTATCGGACGCGGGTGCTGGAGTTCCTGTATCACCGGCAGGCGAGGCCGGCGAAGGAAGCGGCCTGACGGATGAAGCATGGTGGGCACAGGGTGCCCACGGCTACACTGTGCATCGAATCAGGCCGGCTCGATTTCGTCCAGCGGCCAGCGCGGGCGCACGTTGAATGCGTAGTCGCGCTGCGCCGCGTCCGGATTGCGCTCCAGGCGCAGCGCGCCCGCGAACGCGATCATCGCGCCGTTGTCGGTGCAGAATTCGAGTTCGGGGTAGTAGACCTTGAAGCGCTTCTTCGCGGCCGCCTCGTTCAGCGACGCGCGCAGCTGGCGGTTGGCGCCCACGCCGCCCGCGATCACGAGGCGTTTCAATCCGGTGTGCTTCAGCGCCAGCACGCACTTCGCCGTCAGCACGTCGACGATGGCATCGACGAAGCCGCGCGCGATGTTGGCCTTGTCCTGCTCGCACACGTTCGCGATGTCGCTTGCGTTGTTCTTCACGACCGTCAGCACGGCCGTTTTCAGGCCCGAGAAGCTGAAGTTGAAATCCTTCGAGTGCAGCATCGGGCGCGGGAGTTTATACGCTTCCGGATCGCCGAATTCCGCCAGGCGCGAAATGGCCGGGCCACCCGGGTAGCCGAGGCCCAGCAGCTTGGCCGATTTGTCGAAGGCTTCGCCGGCCGCGTCGTCCAGCGTCTCGCCCAGCAGGGTGTAGCGGCCGACGCCATCGACGCGCATCAGCTGCGTGTGGCCGCCGGAGACGAGGAGGGCGACGAACGGGAATTCCGGCCGCTCGGTCGCGAGCAGCGGCGACAGCAGGTGGCCTTCCAGGTGGTGCACGCCCAGCACGGGTTTATCCAGCGCCAGCGCGAGGCTGCAGGCGACGGACGATCCCACCAGCAGCGCGCCCGCGAGGCCGGGGCCCTGCGTGTAGGCGATGGCGTCGATGCGTTCCATCGGCAGGTCGGCCTTCGCGAGCACCTGTTCCAGCAGCGGCAGCGCGCGCCGGATGTGGTCGCGCGACGCCAGTTCCGGCACGACGCCGCCGTATTCCTCGTGCATCGCGACCTGCGAGTGCAGTGCGTGGGCCAGCAGGCCGCGCTCCGTGTCGTACAGAGCCAGGCCGGTTTCATCGCAGGAGGATTCAACGCCGAGGACAATCATGGGCAAGCAAGGAACAGTGTGAGGTAGACAAGATCGGCGCGCCGGTGCGGCGCGCAATCTGCCATTGTACCTGCATTGGCCCGCCAGGGCATCACGGCCGCTCCAGCAATTCCTTGTGCGCGTTGCGCAGCATGGTCTCGGTATCGTCCCAGGCGATGCAGCCGTCGGTGACGGAGCAGCCGTACTTCAGCTGCGACAGATCGCTCGGAATCGGCTGGCTGCCGCTGACGATGTTCGATTCGATCATCACGCCGACGAGGGACTGGTTGCCGTGCCTGATCTGCTGGATCACGTCCGACATGACGAGCGGCTGCAGCTCCGGCTTTTTATAGCTGTTGGCGTGCGAGCAGTCGACGACGAGGTTCGCGGGCAGGCCGGCCTTCTTGAGCGCCTGCTCGGCGATCGCGACCGAGACCGAGTCGTAGTTCGGACGGCCGCCGCCGCCGCGCAGCACGACGTGGCCGTAGGCGTTGCCGCGGGTCCGCACGATCGACACGCCGCCCTGGCCGTTGATGCCCAGGAAGGAGTGCGGGCTGGATGAGGACAACACGGCGTTGATGGCGATGCTGACGTCGCCGTCGGTGCCGTTCTTGAAGCCGACCGGCGTTGAGAGGCCCGACGACATTTCGCGGTGCGTCTGCGATTCGGTCGTGCGCGCGCCGATCGCGGTCCACGCGATCAGGTCGCCCAGGTATTGCGGCGAGATCGGGTCGAGCGCTTCGGTGGCCGTCGGCAGGCCCAGTTCGCACACGTCGAGCAGGAACTGGCGCGCGCGCTCCATGCCGACGTCCACGCGGAACGAGTCGTCCATGAACGGATCGTTGATATAGCCCTTCCAGCCGGTCGTGGTGCGCGGCTTTTCGAAATACACGCGCATCACGAGCACCATCGTGTCTTCCACCTCGGCCTGCAGCGCCTTCAGGCGGCGCGCATAGTCGAGGCCCGCGACCGGATCGTGGATCGAGCAGGGGCCGACGACCACGAACAGGCGCTTGTCCTTGCGGTCGAGGATGTTGCGCAGGGTCTCGCGGCCCTTCATCACGGTGGTGAAGGCCTTGTCCGTCAGCGGCAGCTTTTTATGCAGCTCGCTGGGCGTCGGCATGGTCGCGAACGAGGTGACGTTGGTGTTTTCGATATCGGGCGTGATCAGCATGGCAATCGTATTTATTCCAGAGGGGATCGTTGAGTCTAGCCTGAAATCTTACACCGTGCATCCTCCTGCTCAAAAATGTTGCATGGTATCCTGTCATCATGGACACGACCAACACCTCCCCAAATCCCTTCCCGGCCGCCCGCTTCATCAAGGAGATCGGCCGCGGCGTAAAAGGCGCGCGCAGCATGTCGCGCGAGGATGCGAAACTGCTCTACGGCGCCATGCTCGACGGGCGGGTGTCCGACCTGGAACTGGGCGGCATCCTGCTCGCGATGCGCATCAAGGGCGAGTCCGTCGAAGAAATCGCCGGCTTCATGGACGCGGCGGAAAGCTCGTTCGCGCCGCTGCCCGCGCCGCCCGGCGATTTCGCGCCCGTGCTGATCCCCAGCTACAACGGCGCGCGCAAGCTGGCCAACCTGACGCCGCTGCTGGCGCTGCTCCTCGCGCGCGCGGGCGTGCCGGTGCTCGTGCACGGCGTGCAGGAAGACCCGGGCCGCGTGACGACGGCCGAGATCTTCGCCGAGATGGGCATCGGCCCGAGCGGCTCCACGGCCGACATGCTGGACGCCTTCGCCGCCGGCCGCCCGTGCTTCATGCCGATCGAGTTATTGGCGCCGGAACTGGCGCACCAGTTGTCGCTGCGCCGCATCCTCGGCGTGCGCAATTCCACGCATACGATCGTCAAGATCCTGCAGCCGTTCGAAGGCCCGGCGCTGCGCCTCGTGTCGTACACGCACCCGGAATACCTGGCGATGCTGACCGAGTATTTCGAAACGGCCGCCCCGCACGCGCGCGGCGACGCGTTCCTCATGCGCGGCACGGAAGGGGAGACGGTGGCGAACGCCAACCGCGCCCAGGAAATCAACTGGTTCCACGCCGGACAAAAGACGCTGCTGGTCGAGCGCGATGCCCCGACCGACGAGTTGGCGCCCGCGCCGGAAGGCCGCGACGCCGCTGCGACCGCCGACTGGATCGCGCGTGCGCTGCGCGGTGAACAGCCCGTGCCGCCGCCGATCGCGGCGCAGGTGGCGCAGTGCGTGCAGGCCTCCCGGGCATTGCGCCAGGCTGTATAACCGGTCCGCGTTCCCGTACAATCACGCCTTTTGCGCGCAGCATTCACGGAAGAGGCATGGCAAAACACTACGACGTGGCGATCATCGGCGCCGGCGCCGCCGGCATGATGTGCGCCGCCACCGCGGCCCAGCGCGGCAAGCGCGTCCTGTTGGTCGACCACGCCGGCAAGCTGGCGGAAAAAATCCGCATCTCCGGCGGCGGGCGCTGCAACTTCACCAACATCAACGCCGGCCCGCAGAATTTCCTGTCCGAGAATCCGCATTTCTGCCGCAGCGCGCTGTCGCGCTACACGCCGCAGGATTTCCTCGCGCTCGTCAAGACGCATCGCATCGCGTACCACGAAAAACACCGCGGCCAGCTGTTCTGTGACGACTCGTCCGAACAGATCATCGCCATGCTGAAGACGGAGTGCGACGCGGGCGGCGTGCAGTGGCGCATGCCGTGCAAGGTGGCCGGCGTCATGAAGAACGCGGAAGGATTCCGCATCGACACGGATGGCGAGCCCATCCTCGCGAGCAATGTCGTGGTCGCAACGGGCGGCCTGTCGATCCCGAAGATCGGCGCCACGGATCTCGGCTATCGCATCGCGAAGCATTTCGATCTGAAAATTGTCGAGACGCGCCCGGGCCTCGTGCCGCTCACGTTCGACGGTCCCAGCTGGCAACCGTTCGTGCCGCTGGCCGGCATCGCGCTGGAAGTGGACGTGACGACGGGATCGAAGAAGGGCCGGAACGCGAAGTACGGCTATTTCCGCGAAGACTTATTGTTCACGCACCGCGGCCTGTCCGGCCCGGCCATCCTGCAAATCTCCAGCTACTGGCAGCCGGGCACGCCCATCGTGCTGAATCTGCTGCCGGAAATGGATGTGGCGGAAGAGCTGATTGCCATGAAGACGGCGGTGAAAAAACAGCTGGGCAATATCTTGTCGCAATGGCTGCCCACGCGCCTCGCGGAAGGCCTGCTGACCGGCAATGGCCTCGCACCGGATGCGCGCTTGCCGGACATGGCCGACGCGAAATTGCGCAAGCTGGGCGATGCGATCAACCGCTGGGCCATCGTCCCGACCGGCTCGGAAGGCTATAAAAAGGCCGAGGTGACCCTGGGTGGCGTCGACACGCGCGAACTGTCGCAGCAGACGATGATGGCGAACACTGTCCCGGGCCTGTATTTCATCGGCGAGACGGTCGACGTGACGGGCTGGCTCGGCGGCTATAACTTCCAGTGGGCATGGGCTTCCGGCGTCGCGGCGGGCGGAGCGATCGAGTAAAAAAGCAGCCATGTGGCAACTTTGCACACTGATGAAAAACTTCGCACAGAACTTGAAAAGCTGTTAGAATTTCGTTCTTCCCTAAATCCAACGGTTTCATTTTTACATGACCACTATCCGCCTTAAAGAAAACGAGCCGTTCGAAGTCGCTATGCGTCGCTTCAAGCGCACTATCGAAAAAACCGGTCTGCTGACTGAACTGCGCGCACGCGAGTTCTACGAGAAGCCGACCGCAGAGCGCAAGCGCAAGCTGGCCGCTGCCGTGAAGCGTCACTACAAGCGCATCCGCAGCCAGCAACTGCCGAAGAAGCTGTACTGATTTATATTCACGCTTTCCCCGGCGACGGCCACTGCCAGTCCCGGCGTTGCAAAGCCTGAATTCGACGAAGCCCGCTCCGGTTGTGCCGCAGCGGGTTTTTGCCTTTTGTCCCTATCGAACGGAGTATCCATGAGCTTGAAAGACCAAATCACCGACGACATGAAAGCCGCCATGCGCGCCAAGGACAGCGAGCGTCTTACCACGGTCCGTCTCCTGATCGCCGAGATCAAGCGGAAAGAAGTGGACGAACGCATCGAGCTGGACGATGCGCAGGTGGTGGCCGTCGTCGAAAAGATGATCAAGCAGCGCAAGGATTCGATCACCCAGTTCGAAAATGGTGGCCGCCAGGATCTGGCCGACAAGGAAAAGTCGGAACTGGCCGTGCTGTCGGCCTACATGCCGGCCGGCCTGTCGGATGAGGAAGTCGCCGCCGAAGTGGCCGCAGCCGTCGCCGCATCGGGCGCCGCCGGTCCGCAGGACATGGGCAAGGTGATGGGCATCCTGAAACCGAAACTGGCCGGCCGCGCCGACATGACGGCCGTCTCGGCCCAGGTCAAGAAAGCTCTCGCAGGCGGCTGATGCCTGGTGGCACGGCTGCGGCAACGCCGCCACGGCCGTGTCTGTTTTTGATGCACCGGAGCGGCAACGCCATGTTGCATTGTTGCAAATCAACTTGTAACGAGCCCTGCGGTATAGTCTGACCTGAGACAAATACTGTTAGTTAGATCAAGTGATTCCGCAATCATTCATTACCGATCTGCTCAACCGCGTTGACATTGTCGACGTGGTGGGGCGTTACGTGCAGCTGAAAAAGGGCGGCGCCAATTACATGGGGCTCTGTCCGTTTCACAACGAGAAATCCCCCAGCTTCACCGTCAGCCCGACCAAGCAGTTCTATCACTGCTTCGGCTGCGGCGCCCACGGCACCGCCATCGGCTTCATGATCGAATACTCGGGCATGGGCTTCGTCGACGCCGTCAAGGACCTCGCACAAAGCGTGGGCATGATCGTGCCCCAGGAGGACGACAAGATCCCGCCGGCCCAGCGCGCCGCCCAGCAGGCGCAGACCCTGGCGCTGACGGACGCGCTGAACCAGGCCTGCGACTTCTACCGCGCCCAGCTGCGCACGGCGCCGAACGCCATCGCCTATCTGAAAGGCCGCGGCCTGACGGGAGAGGTCGCCGCCCGCTTCGGCCTCGGCTATGCGCCGGGCGGTTGGGACAATCTGCGTTCCGTCTTCCGCGACTACGATGCGCTGGCGCTCGTCGAATCCGGCCTCGTCATCGACAAGGTCGACGAAGATGGCAACAACAAGAAGCGGTACGACCGTTTTCGTGAGCGGATCATGTTCCCGATCCGGAACACGAAAGGGCAGGTGATCGGCTTTGGCGGCCGCGTGATGGACGGCGGCGAACCCAAATACCTGAACTCGCCAGAAACCCCGCTGTTCCAGAAGGGACATGAACTGTACGGCCTGTTCGAGGCGCGCCAGGCGATCCGCGACGCCGGCTACGTGCTGGTGACCGAAGGTTATATGGACGTCGTCGCGCTGGCCCAGCTCGGCTTCCCGCAAGCCGTCGCGACGCTCGGCACGGCGTGTACCAGTACCCACGTGCAAAAGCTGCTGCGCCAGACGGACAACGTCATCTTCAGCTTCGACGGCGACAAGGCCGGCCGCCGCGCCGCCCGCCGCGCGCTGGAAGCGTGTCTGCCGCAAGTGACGGACAACAAGACGATCAGGTTCCTGTTCTTGCCACAAGAGCATGATCCGGACAGCTATGTGCGCGAATTCGGCGGGGACGCATTCGCCCAGGAAATCAACGAGGCGATGCCGCTGTCGCAATTCCTGTTGCGCGAGGTTACGACGGAGCATGATCTCGACACGCCGGAAGGCCGGGCGCGCGTCCAGTTCGATGCGAAACCGCTGCTGCAGGCGATGACGCCGTCGGCCTTGCGCCTGCAGATCGTGCGCGGCCTGGCGAACCTGACGGAGTCAACGCCGGCGGAGATCGAAACGTTGTTCGAGTTGTCCAAGCCGGTGGCGGTGGCCAGGAAGGCGCCGCCGCGCCAGGGACGTCCGGAACCGGTCGGCCTGGAATTGCAGATGTCGCGCATCCTGGTGTCGCATCCGGCGCTGGCGCTGGGCCTGGACGAGTCGGCCTTGCGCGCCTTCGACCACTTCGGCACCGAGCAGGCCGAACGCCTGCGCCAGCTCGTGGCGATGGCGCAGGCGTTGGGACCGAACGGTACGTTCGCCGCGTTGTCCGAGCAATTGAAGGAAGCGAGTTCGGAGTACGACAACCTGATCGCATCGATCGCGGTCGAACCCGAATCGGATATCGACGCGGACCGCGTGTGGCTGACGAGTGCTGTGAGGCAAGTCAAGATGGACGTGCTGAAACAGGAGTTGAACCAGTTGTTTTCTTCCGGATTGACCCCAGATCAGGTGAGTGCCCGCTATCGCGAAATCACAGCTCAGCAGGACCTCTTGGCCCGGGAGGCAGCGAACGACACCCCTGCGAAATTCGCCTGATCGGGGAGGGTTGCCGAGGCGCCGTTCTTGACTGGAAAGAACAGGGGCGCGTGCTATAATAAAACGCTAACTATTGCAAGCATTGAAACGATTTTTCGTGACAATTCAGGCGAGGTGTTTCAGTTAGTGGGGCAAACAGTATGTGCCTGCAGCGTGATGTAAGGTAACAAAACTTTATCTTTAACCATCGTAAAGTGGTCGTTGTGACTTCGAAAGCGCCTGTGCCAACCAAGAAACCCGAAACCAAAGTGGCTACCAAATCCACCAGAATGTCCGCTAAAGTGGACAATTCGCAAGACAAGGCGGAAGCTCGCGTTGCGGGTGTCGCCCCAGTCAACCAGACGACCGATGCGGAAGCCCTCGCCGCAATCGATACGTCGGGCTACGTGCTGCCGGCCGTCAAGGTGCCAGGCCGCCGTGGCCGCAAGCCCAAGGAATTCACGCCCGAGAACGATGAAGTCGCCGCCCTGAACGCGGTCGAGCGCGCCGAGCTGAAAGCGGTCGACAAGGCCAAGGCCAAGGACCGCAAGGCCAAGGAAAAAGCGCTGCTGAAAGATGCATTCTCGTCGGACACGGAAGCGAGCGAAGAGGAACTGGAAATCCGTCGCCAGAAGCTCAAGGCCCTGATCAAGTCGGGCAAGGAGCGCGGCTTCCTCACGTATTCCGAGATCAACGACCATCTGCCGGACAACATCGTCGATCCGGAAGCGATCGAAGGCATCATCGGCACGTTCAACGACATGGGCATTGCCGTCTACGAGCACGCGCCCGATGCCGAAACGCTGCTGCTGTCCGATAACGTCGCCACCGTCACCAGCGACGACGAAGCCGAGGCTGCCGCCGAAGCGGCGCTGTCGACCGTCGACTCCGATTTCGGCCGCACGACGGACCCCGTGCGCATGTACATGCGCGAGATGGGCTCGGTCGAACTGCTGACCCGCGAAGGCGAGATCGAGATCGCCAAGCGCATCGAAGACGGCCTGCGCGACATGATCCAGGCGATCTCCGCCTGCCCGGTGACGATCGCCGAGATCATCGACGCCGCCCGCCGCATCGAGCAGGACGAGATCAAGATCGACGAAATCGTCGACGGCATGGTCGACCCGGAAGAGGACGAAGCGACGTCCCCGGCGGCCGTCGCCCCGGCGTCGACCGAGTCCGACGACGATGAGGACGACGACGAGGAAGAGGAAGAAGAGGAAGAGGAAGAAGAGGCGAACGCGGGTTCCGGCGCGGCCGGCTATTCCGCCGAACAGCTCGAGCAGCTGAAGAACTCGGCTCTCGACAAATTCCGCGAAATCGAACAGCAGTTCGACAAGATGCGCAAGGCCTACGAGAAGCAGGGCTATAACTCCGACGGCTACGTCAAGGCCCAGGAAGCGATCTCGAACGAACTGCTCGGCATCCGCTTCACGGCCAAGGTCGTCGAAAAGCTGTGCGACACCCTGCGCGGCCAGGTCGACGAAGTGCGCCACATCGAGAAGCAGATCCTGGACGTGGCCGTGAACCGCTGCGGCATGCCGCGCGCCCACTTCATCAAGGTCTTCCCGGGCAACGAGACGAACCTCGACTGGGTCGACGGCGAAGTGAACGCCGGGCACGCGTACAGCGCGATCCTCGGCCGCAATATCCCGACGATCAAGGAGTTGCAGCAACGCCTGATCGACCTGCAAGCCCGCGTCGTCCTGCCGCTGCCGGACCTGCGCAACATCAACCGCCAGATGGCGGCCGGTGAAATGAAGGCGCGCAAGGCCAAGCGCGAAATGACGGAAGCTAACCTGCGTCTCGTCATCTCGATCGCGAAGAAATACACGAACCGCGGCCTGCAATTCCTCGACCTGATCCAGGAAGGCAACATCGGCCTGATGAAGGCGGTGGACAAGTTCGAATACCGTCGCGGCTATAAATTCTCGACGTATGCGACGTGGTGGATCCGCCAGGCCATTACCCGCTCGATCGCGGACCAGGCGCGCACGATCCGTATTCCGGTGCACATGATCGAAACGATCAACAAGATGAACCGGATCTCGCGCCAGATCCTGCAGGAAACGGGCGCCGAGCCGGATCCGGCCACCCTCGCGATCAAGATGGAAATGCCGGAAGATAAGATCCGGAAGATCATGAAGATCGCGAAAGAGCCGATCTCAATGGAAACGCCGATCGGTGACGACGACGATTCGCATCTTGGCGACTTTATCGAGGACAACAACACGCTGGCGCCTTCGGACGCGGCGCTGCACGCCTCGATGCGCGGTGTGGTCAAGGACGTGCTCGACTCGCTGACGCCGCGCGAAGCGAAGGTGCTGCGCATGCGCTTCGGCATCGAAATGTCGACCGACCACACGCTGGAAGAGGTCGGCAAGCAATTCGACGTCACGCGCGAACGCATCCGCCAGATCGAAGCCAAGGCGCTGCGCAAGCTGCGCCACCCGTCGCGTTCCGACAAGCTGAAGAGCTTCCTCGAGAACAACAGCGGCTGAGGCTTGACGGACCTACGCTAACACAATATCCTCTCGCCACTTCGGCCGCTTCGCGACCGTAAGTGGCGAGTTTTTAGCGTCTTCGGATGTACCAGTTTCGGGCCTCTAGCTCATGCCTGGTTAGAGCAGCGGACTCATAATCCGTTGGTGCCCGGTTCGACTCCGGGGAGGCCTACCAAAAATCCACAATGAATCAGGGGCTTGCGCAACTCTCGCCAAGCCCCTGATTTTTTTGATCTCAATGCCCCAGCAGCATCTTCGCCACCGGTAACCACGCCGGCCACAGATACAGGCTGACGTGCGTGACTTGCCAGCCAAAACTCCAGACCAGACCCATCACGTAGGCCGGATGCAACCGCCCGCGGGTCAGCAGGTCGTGCACACCGATGCCGAGCGCGAGCACGTCGTTGGTCAGGTGCAGGATCAGGAACGTCGCCCAGAAACTCTGCCCCCAGTAGCCGTACGGATAGGCGGCGCTGATCGTACCGCCCAGCCAGCGCGCAAAGCCCGCTGTGCTCAGTTGCAGGATCGCCAGCATCATCAGGCGCTTGTGTGCCGCTACCCGCTTGCGGAGAACGATGCCCGCCACACTCAGGCCAACGAAACCAATCAAATCGCCCAGTTGCACGCTCAGGAATGCCGGATCGCTGTGCGGCGTGCCGAACTTCAGGTTTTGTATCGTATAAGCCGTCAGCGGGCCGACGATGGCGAGCACGCCCACGCCGAATGCCATCGCGATGCCCAGGCGCCGGTGCAGGGCGGGCTTCCCTGCGCGAACGAGCAGGATTTGCGCGGTGAACGCGACCAGCCATGTGGCGAACACGGCGGAATGCACGTGCAGGATCATGGGGTAGGGCGGGTCATTGTTCGCGATATGCTGCGCGATTTCACGACCGAAGCCGAGCAGCATCCCGATCCAGATCAGCGTGATATAGATGAGAAAGAGCGAACCGTCGGCAGGGTGGGTGGGTGCGAATTCCAGGCGTGTCCGTAGCGGTTTTGCGGCTGCATCTGAAAACATCGTGCGTCCTCGTTCAACGAAAGTTGAAAGGAGTCTGGCCGACCAGCTGTTCGGGTGGCAATTACGAAAACGCCCAGGAGCGTCAATATTTTTGAGGCAACTTATGCATGGAAAATGCGACGCCAGCGCAGCGGCGCCGCGCGTCAGCCGGCGCTTGCGCGCGGCGCGTCCAGTTCGCCGGCGATCGTGGGAATCAGCTCGGATACGGTCGGGTGGATCGCCACCACGTGGGTCAGCTGCCGGCAGGTCATCCCGGCGGCCATTGCAGCCAGCACCATGTGCACGGCCTCGTCGCCGCCGGGGCCAAGGATGGCGGCCCCGAGGATCTCGTCCGTCTGCCCATCCGCGATGATCCGCATCGAACCCTGCGACTCGCCTTTTTCGACGGCGCGTCCCACGCGCGTCATGGGCCGCTTCCCGACGCGTACGGTGCGGCCCTGCGCCAGCGCCTGTTCCTCGGTTATGCCGACGCGTCCAAGGGGCGGATCGATATACAGTGCATAGACGGGGATGCGGTCGTTCACCGAGCGCGACTCGCCGTCCAGCAGGTTGGCGGCGACGATCTCGTAGTCATTGTAGGCCGTGTGCGTGAAGGCGCCGCGCCCGTTGCAGTCGCCCAGCGCCCAGATGCCCGGGACGTTCGTGCGCAACTGCTCGTCGACCTCGATATGGCCGTGCGGACCGGTGCGCACGCCGGCCTTGTCGAGGCCCAGGTCGTCCGTGTTCGGCACGCGGCCGGCCGCCACGAGGATGTGGCTGCCGACGGTCTGTTCCTTGCCGCCATGCGTGATCACCGCGCCGCCTTCCGGATGCGGGCGTACCTGGATGCATTCCGCGTCCAGCCTGAACGCGATGCCCTCGGCTTCGAGGATGGCGCGGATCTCGTCCGAGACGTCGCTGTCCTCGCGCGGCATGAGGCGCGCGCCGCGTTCCACCACCGTCACCTGCGAACCGAAACGGCGGAACATCTGCGCGAATTCCAGTCCGATGTAGCTGCCGCCGATGACGACCAGGTGGCGCGGCAGTTCGCGCAGCGTCACCATGTCGCTGCTGCTGAGCCAATCGATGTCCCCGAGTCCTTCGATGTTCGACGCGGAAGCGCGCCCGCCCACGTCGATGAAGATCCTGTCCGCCTCCAGAAGACGGTCGCCTACCCGCACCGTGCGCGCGCTCTCGAAGCGCGCATGGCCGTGGATCAGCGTGCAGCCGGGCAGCCCGGTGATCCAGCGCTCGAGTCCCGCGCGGCTCTTGCCGACGATGGCGCGGGTCCGGTCGTTCACGGCCGCCATGTCGACCACGGGCGCGCCCGGGATCGTCACGCCGTATTCGCCGGCCCGCGCGGCCAGGCGGGCGACGCGGGCGCTCGCCACCATCGCCTTGGTGGGCGTGCAGCCGACGTTTACACAGGTGCCGCCCACGGCACGGCGTTCGATGACGGCGACGGTCATGCCGGCCGTTCCCAGGCGGTTGGCCAGGGCGGACGCCGCCTGGCCCACGCCGATGATCACTGCGTCGAATCGTTCGGTGACGTCTGGCATGGCTGCTCTCCTTGTCGACGCCGGCGCGGGTGTCCGGCCGGGCGTTCTATTGTAGGACGTTCGGCCGGGCGGCCGGCACTGGCCGGATTGCGGGGTGCGTATCAGCAGCCATACATCTCCGACTGGCACCGCAACCTGGAAACGAGCGCTTCCCTGAGCCTGGCCGGCCCCGTCACCTCCACCTCCGGCGCCAGCCGCAGCAACTGGCCGGCCCCATGCTCGACCGACTCGACCGGAATCCGCAACGCGACCCGCCCATCCCGCCGCCGCGCCGGCCGCGCGTCCGCCACGGCACGGGCAACGGCGGCATTCAGGTAACGCAGACTCTTGAGCCCGGCCGGCGTCGCCAGCACGTCCGCATGGTCCGTATAAAGCTCGGCCTCGAAGCGCGCGACGGACTCCGCCCAGTAGCGCGCCAGGTCGAACCGCGCCGGCCGTTTAGAGCGCTGCTCCAGCATCGCCGCGCGTTTCACGTTCGAGATCCGGTACGTGCGCGGCTTGCCGTCCGCCGCGGCGACGAGATACCACGCACCGGCCTTCAGCACGAGCCCCAGCGGATGCACGACCCGCTCGACCTCGTCGCGCCAGCTCTCGTAGCTCATGCTCAGTTGCCTCTCCGACCAGAGTGCTTCGGCGACGACCGCCAGGCACGGCACCGTATCCGCCTCGCGATACCAGTCGACCGGGTCGAGGTGAAAGCGCGACTGCATCTTCTGCGCTTCCGAGCGCGACGATTCCGGCAGCGACGTCAGCAACTTGAGTTGCGCGCCCTGCAGCGGCTTGTCGAGGCCGAGGTCGGCTGCCGGGCCAGCCAGGCCGCTGAGGAAGACGACCTGCGCTTCGGCCGGCGTCAGGCCGGTCAGTCGCGTGTTCCAGCCGTCGAGCAGCCGGAAGCCGCCGGTGCGGCCCCGTTCGGCGTAGATCGGCACACCGGCCGCGGTGAGCTGGTCGATGTCGCGGTGCAGCGTGCGCACGGAAATTTCCAGCGCCTCGGCGAGCGCGGCGGCGCTCATGGGGCCGCGTGTCTCGAGCATCATTTGGATGGAAAGCAGGCGGCTGGCGCGCATGGTCGGGCGGAATATATGACATCAGGTGGCAGATATTCTATTCGATACTGCCTGCATTGATACCAACGAGGAGCCCGCCATGCCACCGACACATCCCCAGGTCGTCGAACTGCGCCAGTACACGCTGCACCCGCGAAAGCGCGATGCGCTGATCGAGTTGTTCGACCGTGAATTCGTCGAGTCCCAGGAAGCGGAAGGCATGAGCGTGATGGGCCAGTTCCGCGATCTGGATGATCCGGACCGCTTCGTCTGGCTGCGTGGTTTTCCCGACATGCCGTCGCGTGCACGCGGCCTGCAAGGTTTCTACGGCGGTCCGGTCTGGGCGGCCCATCGCGACGCGGCGAACGCGACCATGATCGATTCCGACGACGTCCTGCTGCTGCGCCCGGCGTGGCACGGCGCCGGTCTCGCGCATGATCCCGCGCGCAGGGCAGGGGGCGCGGACGGCTTCGTGGACGTCACCGTGTTCACCCTGAACGATGCCGCGGGCCCGGCACTGCTCGACGTCTGCCGCGAGCGCATGACGTCCGTTCTGCAAAGGGACGGGGCGCTGGCGCAAGGCTGGTATGTCACCGAACCGAGCCCGAACAATTTCCCGCGGCTGCCCGTGCGTGAAGGCGAGCACGTGCTCGTCAGCGTGGCCGTGTTCAAGGAGCCGATCGAACGGAACGTGACGCCGGCCCTGTCGCAGTGGCTCAAACAGCCGCCCCATTCCATGAAACTCGCGCCGACAGTCCGTTCGGCCATCCATGCATAAGGATCCCGCCATGAACGATTTCGATTTCCTCGTCGGCCACTGGACAGTCCGTCATCGGCGTCTCAAGGAACGCCTCGTCGGATGCGCCGAATGGGAAGAGTTTCGCGGGACATGTTCCCTGCGACCGCTATTGGACGGCCAGGCGAACGTCGACGACAACGTGCTGGAAACGCCGTCAGGCACCTATCGTGCGGCCTCGATCCGCGCCTATGATCCGGCGACGGATCAGTGGTCGATCTGGTGGCTCGACAGCCGCCAGCCCCATGATCTGGGCGTCCCGGTCGTGGGCGCGTTCCAGGACGGCACCGGTACCTTCTTTGCCGACGACACCCTGAACGGCCAACCGATCCGCGTGCGCTTCCTCTGGACGGACATCACGGCCGCGGGCGCCCGCTGGCAGCAGGCGTTCTCGAAGGATGGCGGCGCGACGTGGGAAACGAATTGGGTCATGAAGTTCGAGCGCGCCGCTTCTTGAACGTTCCGCGCAGCAGGCCGTCCATGCCCCGCCCTTGCCATCATCGCTGCGGGACGCTTCCACCGCCGGCATCGGGTCGTGCGCCGCGTCGATGTTGAACTTGAACCCGTCCACGACGTCCAATTTGTTCGCCATTCGCACTAACTGATACCGATTGGCAACACTGCTTTTCAGTTTTATTGCATGCACCTAAACGGTGAGGTATCTTGCTGTATCGCAAGAATCTCTAAGAAACTCACCATGTCGGTGCCCTCCACTGAAACCTCGCTGCAGCCCCTCGTCCGGCTCCTCGGCTATGCCCGCTATGTCTTCGCGGGCTTGTTGCTCATCACGGTCGTCCTGCTCGTATGGCAGCGCTATGGCATGGAAAAGGTTGTCGAGTTGACCGGCGATCATTTTCCGCTGTGGGTAGAGGATGACCGGTCGGGCGGTGGCGCTTCCGTGGCCTCGCTCGAGCGCAAAGGGCAGGACCTCATCGTGCACTGCCATATCGCGTCGAAGAGCCCGTGGCCGTACTGTAAGTTGAGTTTCAATTTCCTCAAGGGGGAGAAGGGCATGGACATGTCCCGTTTCGACTTCTTGACCATCGAGGGGCGATATGCCGGGCCGGGGGCGTCGAAATTCGGCCTGGTGCTTGCGGATATCGAAGAAGGGATGACCCACCTCGACCAGTGGCAAACCTACAAGATCAACCAGATCGATGCGCTCGACCTGCCGCCCGATGGCAAAGTCTTCGTGATACCGATCAAGTGGTTTGGCGTGGCGCAGTGGTGGAAGGACATGACAAAGCCGACGCTGGCGCATTCCGCGGTCAATGTCGACAACGTCGCGCGTGCGGAATTGATGATCAATGGCGGCGGCAAGGAAGGCGAGCACGTCTTCACCCTGCACGCCCTGCGCCTGCACGGCAAGATGATCAGCCGCGACATGCTGCTGATGTGGATCGTGGCCGCATGGGTATCGTGCGCCGTCGGCTGGCTCGCGATCCTCACGTTGTCGCTGCGCTCGCAACTGCGGGACAGCCGGGCGGCCGTCGCGCTGCTCAGGACGGTCAACAAGGCGCTCGAACTTGAAGCGCGCGACCTGGCCGGGCAGGCGCACATCGATCCGCTCACGGGCGTGCTGAACCGGCAAGGCCTGCGGGCCGCGCTGATGAGCACGTCGAGCCTGCTGGCCGATCCGATGGCCGTGATCTTCATCGACATCGACCACTTCAAATCGATCAACGATACGCATGGCCACGACGTGGGCGACGATGTCCTGCGCAAGTTCGCCAACGTCATCGCGTCCGGCATCCGTTCGTCCGACCGCCTCGTGCGCTGGGGCGGCGAGGAATTCCTCATCGTCTGCCCGATGACCAACGTGCACCAGGGACGAATTCTCGCGGAAAACCTGCGCCGTGCGCTGCACCAGCAGGCGTGGCCGGCGGACCTGCATGTCACAGCCTCGTTCGGCGTGGCGCAGCATCACGAGCGCGATGAAGTCGGTGTCGTCATCAAGCACGCCGACGAAGAGCTGTATCGCGCCAAGCAGGGCGGCCGCGACCGCGTGTGTGCCTATGTTCCGGCCGACATGATCGGGCACGCCGCGGCGGCCTGACGTCATAGCGTATAACGATTATGTCCGCGTCCATCGCCTCGCTTCAGCCGTTAGCCCGTATCGTCGGCTATGCCCGTTACGTGTTCGGCGGGCTATTGCTGCTGACGATCGTTCTGCTCACCTGGCAGCGCGTCGGCATGGAGGAGGTGGTCGAGCTGACCGGCGATCATTTCCAGGTCTGGATCGAGGATGATCGCAGCAGCGGCGAAGGCGGCGCTTCGGTCGGGGTGATCGAAAAGAAAGGGCGCGACCTGGTCGTGCATTGTCATATCGTCCCGAAGTACGGATGGCCATATTGCAAACTCACGTTCAATCTTCTCAAGGGGAATGTGGGTATGGACATGTCAACGTTCGATTACATGACCATTGACGGGCACTATTCCGGAACCGGGAACCCGGACTTCAGTATGGCCCTGGCCCAGGTCGAGGACGGGTTGACGCGGCTCGACCAGTGGGAAACCTTCAAGGTCCACCAGGTCGATAAACTCGATTTGCCGGCCGACGGCGCGTTACGCATTCCGCTCAAATGGTTCGCTGTGGCACCCTGGTGGAAGGACATGGTCAAGCCGTCGATGGAGCACGCGGCCGTCAATGTCGACAATATCGCGCGCGTCGAGTTGCTGATCAGGGGCGACGGCAAGGACGGCGTGCATGTGTTCACGTTGCGCCGACTGCAGTTGCACGGCAAGGTGATCGCCCTGAATACATTGCTGATGGGGCTGGTGAGCGCCTGGGTCCTGTGCGCCGTCGGCTGGCTGGTGGCCGTCACGCTGTCGTTGCGTACGGAATTGAAGGACCGGGAGGCGGCCATCGCCTTGCTCAAGGAGGTCAACAAGGCGCTCGAGCTCGAGGCCCGCGACCTGGCCGGGCAGGCGCACATCGATCCGCTCACGGGCGCGCTGAACCGGCAAGGCCTGCGTGCGGCGCTGATGAGTACGTCGAGCCTGCTGGCCGATCCGATGGCCGTGATCTTCATCGACATCGACCACTTCAAATCGATCAACGACACGCATGGCCACGACGTCGGCGACGATGTCCTGCGCAAGTTTGCCAGCGTCATCGCGTCGGGCATCCGTTCGTCGGACCGCCTCGTGCGCTGGGGCGGCGAGGAATTCCTCATCGTCTGTCCGGTGACCAACGTGCACCAGGGACGGACTCTCGCGGAAAACCTGCGCCGTAGGCTGCACCAGCAGGCGTGGCCGGTTGGCCTGCGCGTCACGGCGTCGTTCGGCGTGGCACAGCACCACGAGCGCGACGCGGTCGGCGTCGTCATCAAGCACGCCGACGAGGAATTGTATCGGGCCAAGCGGGGCGGCCGCGACCGCGTGTGCGCCCATATTCCAGGCGAAACGACCGCGCCCGCCGAGGCGGCCTGACGTTACCGCGCGAACTACAGCGTTATTTCGGTCCCGAGCCGCTTGAGGATCTGCGCGATCCATTGCGGATGCGCGGGCCAGGCCGGGGCGGTGACGAAGTTGCCGTCCGTGACGGCCTGGTCGACCGGGATGTCGGCATATTCTCCGCCGGCCAGCTTGACCTCCGGCGCGCAGGCGGGATAGGCCGACACGCGCTTGCCGCGGATGACGTCGGCGGCTGCCAGCAGCTGGGCGCCGTGGCAGACGGCGGCGATCGGCTTGTCGGCGTGCGCAAAGCCCCGCACCAGCGCGATCACCTGCGGATCGAGGCGCAGGTATTCCGGCGCGCGGCCGCCCGCGATGACGAGGGCGTCGTAGTCGTCCGCGCTCGCTTCGGCGAAATCGGCGTTCAGCGCGAACTGGTGGCCGGGTTTTTCCGTGTAGGTCTGGTCGCCTTCGAAATCGTGGATCGCGGTCTTGACCTTGTCGCCCTTCTTCTTGCCGGGGCAGACGGCGTGCACCGTGTGGCCTACCGCCAGCAGTGCCTGGAACGGCACCATGGTTTCGTAATCTTCCGCAAAATCGCCGGTCAACAACAGGATCTTTTTCGCTGCCATCGTGTGTTCTCCTTGAAGAGGTTCCCCTGGACTTGCCTCGACAAGATACCATCGTCGCGCGGGCGCCGTAAGGCTTGATGTTCGGCACGGTTTGTTGCCGGAAGCGGACCCGCACCAAGGGAGCTCGCTCCGCGCCCGATCGTGGACGTGCCGGCGCCGGATTGAAAGCGGCTCAGGCCGCCGGCACGCATTCCTCGAGCACGCGCGCGCGCAGGGCCGCCAGCGGCAGCGGGCGCGCCAGCAGGTAACCCTGCACGTAGTCGCAGCCCGCCTCGCGCAGCCATTCGAACTGCTCGGGTTCCTCGACGCCCTCGGCGACCACGGTCAGCTTGAAGCCGTGGGCGAGGGCGATCACGGCGCCGGCGATCGTCGTGCCGGACGTGGGCAGCAGGCGGACGAAGCTGCGGTCGATCTTGAGGTGGTTGATCGGGAAGGTCTGCAGGTAGGCGAGCGACGAATAGCCGGTGCCGAAGTCGTCGATCGACAGGCGTACGCCCAGCGCGCGCACGTTGTGCATGAATTCGACGGCGCCGTCCAGGTCTTCCATCAGCATGCTTTCCGTGAGCTCCAGCTCGAGCCGGTCCGCGGGCAGGCCCGTGTGCGCCAGCGTGCTTTCGACGACGCGGATGAAATCCTTGTCGCGCAGCTGGCGCGCGGAGACGTTGACGGCCATGCTGAGCCACGTGCCGGTCTGGCGGTACAGCGCGACGGCGTCGCGGCAGGCGCGGTCCAGCACCCACTTGCCGACTTCGACGATCAGGCCGCTTTCCTCGGCGATGGGGATGAATTCCGCCGGCGAGATATAACCCTGGTCCGGATGCGGCCAGCGCAGCAGCGCTTCCACGCCGACCATCTTGCGCGAGCCGCAGGCGTATTGCGGCTGGTAGCACAGTTCCAGCAGGCCGGCCTCGAGGTGGCGCCGCAGGTCGCGTTCCAGGCGCGCGCGCCGCTGCGTGGCGAGGATCATGTCGCGCTCGAACAGGACCACGTTGTCGCGGCCCTTGCCCTTGGCGCGGTACAGGGCGGCGTCGGCGTTGCTGAGCAGTTCGCTCATCGTGTGCGCGTCGTCCGGGAACACGCAGGCGCCGATGCTGGCCGTGGGCATCACTTCGATCCCCTCGACCTGCAGCGGCTGGCGCAGCGCGGCCACGATGCGCTGGCCCGCGCGTTCCAGCTCGGCCGCATCGTCGAGCGGGGCGACGATGACGGCGAATTCGTCGCCGCCGATGCGGCCGATGCGGTCGCTGGGGCGCGCCGTCGCGCGCAGCCGGTTTGCCACCTGTTGCAGCAGGCGGTCGCCGGCGGCGTGGCCGGCCGTGTCGTTGACGACCTTGAAGTTGTCGAGATCGATCAAGAGCAGGCCGATGCGGCCGCCGCCCTCGGTGCGCATGGCGATTTCGAGCTCCAGCGCTTCGTAGGTGCAGCGGCGGTTCGGCAGGTCGGTCACGGTGTCCGTGTAGGCCAGGTGCTTCAGCTGCGATTCGACGCGGCGCATGCGGGCCTTGGTGCGGCGCGTGAGCATGGACGTCGTCACCAGCGCGCCCAGCGAGGCCAGGGCCAGCAGGGCGCCGTAGCGCAGCAGGCCGTTGCGGATGCCGACCGTGTCGGCCGTCAGTACGACCCGGCCCAGCGCCATGCCGCGGTAGCGGATGGGCCGCGCCACCGAGAGCGGCGTGAACAGCGTCCAGTCGCGCAGCAGCGACGGCGTATCGTCGACGGCGCCGTTGCGGTAGGCGGCGAATTCGACGTCCTGGCGGTCGTACACCGTGGCGGCGGCGAGGAACGACGAGTGGCGGAACGAACGCAGCATCTCGTGCGCCGCGTCCTGGTCGTGGAACATCAATGTGGCCGCCACGTTGTCGGCGATGATCGCGGCCTGCACGGTGAGGTCGTCGGTGAGGTTGCGGCGCAGCGCGACGAACTGGTAAGCGAGCAGGATGCAGCAGGCCACGCCGAGCGCGGCGGCCGCGGCCAGCAGCTGGCCCATGCCGAGCATGCGGCTCAGTTCTCCGGGGCGGCGTGCCGTCGTCGGGTTCATAACACGTTCCTCGCCAGGCGCAGCAGGTGGGAAGAAAAGCGCAGGCCGCTCTTCGCCGCTTCCTGCGTGTCGATGTCGAAGCGGATGTGTTCATCGTCCTCGACGAGCGTGATGGCGGCCTTGCCGCCGGCGCCGTCGCGCACGACGAGCACGCCCGCCGCCAACGCGGTCGGCCGCTCCATCGAGCGCGCCAGCACGGCGATGTCGCAGTGCGCGGCTTTCGGATGCGCCAGGTCCGTCACGGTCCAGGGACGGTCGTTGACCGGCTTGCCGTTCAGGGCGCTCAGCGCGGACCACAGCGGATTGTCCGGATTCACGCACACGAACAGCGGCCCCTTGCCGGCGGCATCCGGCCAGGTCGTGAACATCGCGAAGTTGAAGATGTACGCCGCCTTCATGTCCTTGCCCTCGACCTGGGCGCGGCAGCCGCCGGCCGCCAGGCCCAGGCCGGTTGCAATCGCCAGGATAGCGAGGGCGCGGATCATCGTCAGAACCGCCAGTCGAGTTTCGCGGCCAGCGTGCGGCCTTCGCGCGCGAGCGCGGTCTGCACGAAGGCGGGGCCGGCCACGTCGGCATAGCGCTTGCCGGTGGCGTTGTAGGCGCTGAGCGACAGCTCGGTGCGCGGCAGCAGCCGCAGCGCGGAAAGCGTGACGTTGGCGACGCAGTAGCCGGCGAATTCGACGTCCTGGCGGTCGTACACCGTGGCGGCGGCGAGGAACGACGAGTGGCGGAACGAACGCAGCATC
>NZ_JBKYMO010000025.1:0-26212 GCF_047302915.1 Massilia sp. CT11-108
CGTCATCGTGACGTCGATCTGGCGCGCCGCAACCTGGCCGCCGACTTTTCCCCCGACGGCTCGCCGGCCACGCTGCTGCACCTGGCCGTCGTCTGCGCCGAAGACATGCCGCGCTTTACGCCCGCGCTGGCCGCGAGCGATGCGAGTCCGCTGACGCGCACCCTGGCCGACCGCCTGCGCGGCCTGTGCCGCGCCATGAACGTGCCGGCGGTGCCGGAGACGCCCCCCACGCGCATCGCCGCGCCCGTGCTGCTGCTGTCCGGCGCACTGGACCCGGTCACGCCGCCGCGCCGCGCCCAGGACGCCGCCCGTTTCATGGACCATGCGCAGCTGCTGACGGCGCCGAACGTCGGCCACGGCGTGTCGCAACTGGGCTGCGCCCCGCGCCTGTTGCGCACCTTCCTCGACCGGCCCGACGCGAAAGTCGACGGCGCCTGCCTGAACGAGATCCCGGCCCCGACCTTCCAGCTCGGCAGCGCCGGACCACAACCCTGAACACAGGCCTCTCCTTATGATCGAAGCACAAGAAGTCCGCAAGCACTTTGGCGCCGTGCAGGCGCTGGGAGGCGTCAGCTTCACGGCGCGCGACGGTCACATCACCGCGCTGCTGGGTCCCAACGGCGCCGGCAAGACGACCCTGCTGCGCACGCTCGTCGGGATGCTCAAGCGCGACCACGGAACGATTGCCATCGACGGCATCGACCCGGAACGCGACCCGCTCGCCGTGCGCGCCAACATCGGCTTCCTGACCGACCAGTTCGGGCTGTACGAGCGCCTGTCCACGCGCGAATACCTCACCTATTTCGGCGAATTGAACGGCATGGACGAACGCGCGCTCGCCGCACGCATCGACGAGGTCGCGGAAATGCTCGCGATGGACGACATCCTGGAACGCCGCAGCAAAGGATTTTCGCAGGGCCAGCGCATCAAGGTGGCCCTCGCGCGCGCGCTGCTGCACCGTCCGCGCCACCTGCTGCTGGACGAGCCCACGCGCGGCCTGGACGTGATGAGCACGCGCGCCGTGCGCCATGCGCTGTCCACGCTGCGCAAGGAAGGATGCTGCGTCGTGATGGCCACGCACGTGATGCAGGAGGTGAGTCATCTCTGCGACGACGTGATCGTCATCGCCAAGGGCCATACCGTGGCCCAGGGCACGCCGGACGACCTGTGCCGCCGCACCGGCATCGCCAACCTGGAAGACGCGTTCGTCCGCCTGGTCGGCACCGACGAAGGGATCGTCTCATGAACCGCCCGCATCAAAAACTCAAATTCCTGGTCGTCTTCAAGAAAGAACTCCGCGAATCACTGCGCGACAAGCGCTCGCTCGGCCTCCTCGCCCTGTTCACGCTGATGTACCCGGTGCTGCTGGGCGTCCTGCTGCACCAGTGGATCGACCGCGCGACGAAACCCGAGCGCGAAGGCATCGTGCTGGCCGTGATCGGCGGCGCGCAGGCGCCCACGTTGATGGCCCAGCTGAAGCAGAAGAACGTCACCGTGCGCGACACGCCGCCCATGGACGAAGCCGCGATCGGCGACTTGCTGCGCGCCCACAAGGCCGCCGCCGTGCTGCGCCTGCCCGGCAAGTACGCGAGCGACTACGCCGCGATGCGGCCCGCGCGCATCGAGCTGTGGTTCGACTCGTCGACCGAGCAGGATGGCCGGCGCGACGTCGAGGACGTGCTGAACGCCTACGGCGCCAACATCGCCAGCGCGCGCCTGCTGGCGCACGGCGTGTCGCCGGCCGCGCTGTCGCCCGTGCAGGTGCAGCGCTACGACACGGGCACGACGGCCGCGCGCTCGGCCGGCGTCATCGGCGGCATCCTCGGCTTCCTGTTCTTCCCCGCGTTCATTTGCGGCCTGTCCGCGGCTGTGGATTCCACGGCGGGCGAACGCGAACGGCGCTCGCTCGAAGTGCTGATGGCGCAACCCGTGCGCACGTGGGAGCTCGTCGCCGGCAAGTGGCTCGCCGCCGCGGCGCTGGCCGTCATCGGCATCACGCTGGAGCTGATGCTGGCGCATGCGATCCTGTCGTGGATGCCGCTGGAAGAAATCGGCATGAGCTGGCGCGTGGGCTGGGGACGGCTGCTGCTCGTCTGCCTCGCCTCCGTGCCGCTGTCGCTGTTCGCGGCCGCCATGCAGATCGCGGTGGCGATGAACGCGCGCTCGTTCAAGGAGGCACAGAGCGTGCTGTCGATCGTGATGCTGGTGCCGATGCTGCCGGGGCTCGCCGTGTCGATGCTGGAGCTCAAAACGGCATCCTGGATGTACCTCGTGCCGATGCTGTCGAACCAGACCCTGCTGCGCGAGACGGCGAAGGGCGGCGACATCGGCCTGCTGCCGTTCGTGCTGACGTTCCTGTGCTCCGCCCTCGCGGCGTGGGCGGCCGTCGCATTCGCCGCGTGGCGCATGAAGAGCGAGCGTTACGTGCTGGCCGTCTGAAGCCGCGTCAGCACGGACCGCCGCGCTGGCTTAGAATGGTCGTCTTTACCTGTCAAACGAAGCGGAGAAATCGATGGAAGTCAAAGTCAGCTGGAACGGACCCTCCGGGATGAGCTTCCGGGCCGAAACCGGCTCCGGCCACCTGGTGAACATGGATGGCGCCCCCGAGGGCGGCGGCCACAACCTGGCACCGCGCCCGATGGAAATGGTGCTGCTGGGTACCGGCGGCTGCACCGCCTACGACGTCGTGCTGATCCTCAAGCGCAGCCGGGAAGACGTGCGCGGCTGCGACGTCACGCTGAAGGCCGAGCGCGCCGAGACGGATCCGAAGGTGTTCACGAAGATCCACTTCCACTTCACCGTCACGGGCCGCAACCTCAAGGAGGCGACCGTCGAACGCGCGGTCAACCTGTCGCACGACAAATACTGCTCGGCGTCGATCATGCTGGCCAAGACGGCCGAAATCACGCACTCGTTCGAGATCGTCGAGGGCTGAAGCCTTAGATGTAGTACGCCGTCGTGGTCATCACCTTGGCCATGGCGCGCATCGCGGCCTTGACCGGCAACGGCATCTCGGCCGCGCCCATTTCCTGCGCCTTCGCACCGTGTTCGATCTCGTCGTCGCGCATCTGCGTGACGATCGCGCGCGACTTCGCGTCTTGCGGCGGCAGCTCGTCGAGGTGGCTGTTCAGGTGCGCCTCGACCTGGCGCTCCGTCTCCACGACGAAGCCGAGGCTGACGGCGTCGCCCAGGCGCGACGCGGCCAATCCCAGCGCATAGGCGCCGGCATACCACAGCGGATTGAGGAGGCTCGGCTGCGAACCCAGTTCGGCCAGGCGTTCGGCCGTCCAGGCCAGGTGGTCTTCTTCCTCGCGTCCGGATTTGGCGAACTGCGCGCGCATGGCCTGCGTCGACGCGCGGCGGCCCTGGGCGTCGTACAGCGCCTGGGCGCACACTTCGCCCACGTGGTTCACGCGCATCAGGCCGGCGCTGTGGCGCTGTTCCTGGGCATTCAGTTCGCAGTCCGGGGCCGCGACACCGGGATTCGGCCGCGCGGCCTTCGCCACGCCGCCCACGACGCGCAGGGCCTTGTCGAAGCCGACGATCAGGTGGTCAAGGGGGTTGATGGTGCGGGTTGTCATGAGGGACCTTTTCCAGCTTGTTGTTCGATAACCCGAATTATATGCCCTCGCCCGTACGCTTCCGCGCCTCCAGCCAGTCGTGCACGGGCCCGTCCACCTCCAGCTTCGAGATGTTCTTCGCGACGCCCAGGTTCAGTTCCAGCAGGAACGGGATCGAATCCGGCGGCACGTCGGTGCACGTCGTCGTGAAGGCCTTCATGAAACGCTCGGATTGCACGACCGGCAACACATCCTTGCCGCTCATGAATTGCAGGACGCTCGTGATCGTGTGTCCGCCGCCGATCGTGTGGTAGATGAACCGGTTGAACTCGCGGTCCACGGTCTTGAAATCGATGGTTTCCTTCGTCATCAGGTTGGCCAGGTAGTACAGGCCGACGGCGACGCGGAACCAGTCCGTCGACTCGGCCCGGGTGCGGCCCTGGCGCGTCACGGCCAGGATGTTGTCCTTGTTGATGAGAGTATCCATAAGGCCATTATGCATGTTCTTGCCCGGCCGGGATATCACCGACAATGTTGCCAGAATAGACATGAGTCATTCCACGTTGTATGCTGGCCTGCATCCTGCTCCCGCTTTTCTGCACTCTGGACTTGTGAAAACGCCGTGTGTCGCACCGCTGCTGCCGGGTCGGCTCCTTTTTAATACAATGCAACAGTCATGAAATACGTGCATTGTCACGAGCAATGGAGTCTCCATGGAATTACAAATCCGCAACTTGTCCAAGACCTATGCCAATGGCGTGGTCGCGCTGGACAGGGTCTCGCTGAGCATCCCGCCCGGGATGTTCGGCCTGCTCGGTCCCAACGGCGCCGGCAAGTCGACCCTGATGCGGATCCTCGCCACGCTGCAGGAATGCGACAGCGGCTCCGTGTTCCTGGACGACATCGACGTGCTCGACGAAAAGGATGAAGTGCGCCGCCTGCTGGGCTATCTGCCGCAGGACTTCGGCGTGTACCCGAAAGTGAGCGCGTACGAACTGCTCGACCATTTCGCGCAACTGAAAGGCCTGTCGCAGCGCCACCGCCGGCGCGAAGTCGTCGACGCGCTGCTGCAGCAGACCAATCTGTTCGAGGTGCGCAACCAGAAAATGGGCACCTTCTCCGGCGGCATGCGCCAGCGCTTCGGCATCGCCCAGGCCCTGCTCGGCGACCCGCAGCTGATCATCGTCGACGAGCCGACGGCCGGCCTCGACCCGCAGGAACGGGTGCGCTTCCACAACCTGCTGTCCGACATCGGCGAGGACAAGACCGTGATCCTGTCCACGCACATCGTGTCCGACGTGGCCGACCTGTGCGCCAACATGGCGATCATCAACAAGGGCCACGTGCTGCTGTGCGGCGAGCCGGTGCGCCTCATCGAAGGCATCGAGGGCAAGATCTGGGCGCGGGTCGTCAGCAAGGCGGACCTGCCCGCGTTCCAGAAGCGCCACACCGTCATCTCCACGCGCCTGCTGTCCGGCCGCACGCTGATCCACGTGTACGCCGACCGCTATCCCGGCGACGACTTCGAGCCGATCCACCCGACCCTGGAAGACGTCTACTTCGCCACCATTGCCGGCCGCCACAACGACATGGCCGGGAACTGCTGATTCATGGGCGCGCTCCTCGCCATCGCCGGCTTCGAGGCCCGGCAGCGCCTGAAGCTGCTGTCGACCTGGGTGTATTTCCTTGCCTTCTTCGCGCTGGCCCTGCTGTGGATGGCCGCCGCGGGCGGCGTGTTCAAGGAAGCCTTCGTCTCGTTCGGCGGCCGCGTGCTGATCAACGCGCCGCGCCAGATCGCGCTGAGCGCCGCGTTCCTCGGCTCCCTCGGCGTCATCGTCGTCGCCGCGATGATGGGCCGCTCGGTGCAGCAGGACTTCGAATACGAGATGCACCACTTCTTCTTCAGCGCCCCGATCCCGAAGTACGCGTACGTGTTCGGACGCTTCCTCGGCGCGCTGGCGACGCTCGCCGTCGTGTTCTCGGCCATCCTGTTCGGCACCCTGCTGGGGGCCGCGCTGCCCGGCATCGATCCCGATCGCCTCGGGCCGTATTCCGTCGCGGGCTACCTGCTGCCCTACTTCCTTACCCTGCTGCCGAACCTGTTCATCTTCGGCGCCATCTTCTTCGTGCTCGCGGCGCTCACGCGGCGCATGCTGCCTGTCTACGTCGCCAGCGTCGTCATGCTGATCGGGTACATCGTCGCCCCGTCGCTGGCACGCGACCTCGATTACAAGACGCTCGCCGCGCTGATCGACCCATTCGGCACGACGGCGCTGATCCGCCTCACCGAGTACTGGAACCTCACGGAGCGCAACACGCTGCAGGTCCCGTTCGCAGGCGTCTATCTGATCAATCGCGCCATCTGGTCGCTGTTTTCGCTCGTCGTCCTGCTGCTCGGCTACTGGCGCTTCAGCTTCGTGTCCACGCCGGCCGGCAGGCGCGGCCAGGCGCGGCTCGAACCGGAAAGCGCGCCGCAAACGCCGGCCGGCATGGCCGGCATGCACGAGCCGCCCGACTTCGCCGCGCGCAACCTCGCCGTGCTGCTGGCCAGGTCGAGCTGGATGAATCTGCGCGAGGCGGTCAAGAACGTCTACTTCGCCGTGATCGTCCTGGCCGGCATGCTGACCCTCGTCGTCAGCTCGCTGGACCTGGGCGCGATCTACGGCACCAAGACCTACCCCGTCACCTACATGGTGCTGGAACTCATACGCGACGTGTTCGCGCTGTTCGTCCTCATCGTGACGACGTTCTATGCGGGAGAGATGGTGTGGCGCGAGCGCGAGGCGCGCATGGCGCAGATCATGGATGCGCTGCCCGTCCCGAGCTGGCTGCCGCTGGCCGCCAAGACCATCGCCCTCGTCGGCCTGCAGGCCCTGCTGCTGCTGGCCGCGATGGTGTGCGGCATGGGCATCCAGCTGGCGCACGGCTACCTGACGCTGGAACCGGGCCTGTACCTGACGACGCTGTTCGGCATCCTGCTGCCCCGCTACGTGCTGCTGGCCGTGCTGGCGATTGCCGCCCAGGCCATCCTGAACCATAAATACCTCGCGTACTTCGCGCTGGTCACCTATTACGTCGTCACGCTGTTCCTCGGCGGCTTCGGCCTCGACCACCCGATGCTCGTGTACGGCGCGCTGCCGGACATCACGTATTCCGCGATGAACGGCTTCGGCCACTCCCTGCCGCTGCAGCGCACCCTGCAAATCTACTGGGGCGGCGCAGCGATCGTCCTGTTCACCATCGCGCTCGTGCTGTGGCCGCGCGGCGTCAGCGACAGCTTCGCCGAACGCCTGCAGCTCGCCCGCCAGCGCCTGACGCCGGGCGTGCTCGCCGGCTTCGCGGCCGGCATCCTCGTGTTCGCGGCCAGCGGCGGCCTGCTGTGGTACAGCCTCGTCCACCTCGGCACCTACCAGACTGCATGGCACAAGGAACAGGTACGCGCCGACTACGAGCTGCGCTACAAACGATTCGCGAAACTGCCGCAGCCGCGCATCACCGACGTCGGCCTGCAGGTCGACATCCATCCCGACACGCGCACGCTGAAGGTGCACGGCTTCTATCAACTGGAAAACCGGACGGCTTCTCCGATCCGCGACGTCATCCTGTTCCAGAAGCCCGGTCCCGACTTCCGTCCGCGCTTCGCGCAGGCGGCGCGGCTGCTGCGCGCCGATCCGCAGCACGGCTTCTATCACTACCTGCTGGCGTCTCCCCTGCTGCCGGGCGCGCGCACGGCGCTGGAATTCGACCTGCTGGACGCGCCGGGCGGCGTGCTGGGCCTGGGCCGCGACACGGCTGTCGTCGGCAACGGCACCTTCTTCAGCAATGAGGTGCTGCCGCACGTGGGCTACCAGCGCACGGTCGAGCTGGAAGATGACCGCGACCGCAAGCGCCACGGCCTCGCGCCGCGCGAGCGCATGGCCGCGCACGAGAACGAAGCGGCGCGCGCGAACAGCTACGTCGCCAACGACGCCGACTGGATCCGCTTCGACGCCGTCGTCAGCACGAGCCCGGACCAGACCGTGGTCGCGCCGGGCATGCTGGAGCAGGAATGGATGAGCGGCGGCCGGCGCTGGTTCCATTACAAGGCCGACAAACCCGTACTGAATTTTTATACGTTCCAGTCGGCCCGCTACGACGTGCGCCACGACCGCTGGCAGGACGTGACGATCGACGTCTACTACCACCCCGGCCACGAATTCAATGTCGACCGCATGATCCGCGGCGCCAAGGCGGCGCTTGAATACGGCACGAAGCACTTCAGCCCCTACCAGAACCGCGAGCTGCGCATCGCGGAATTCCCCCGCTACGCGTCGTACGCGCAGGCGGCGCCGGGCACGATCCCGTTCTCGGAAAGCGTCGGCTTCATCGCCAAGGTCGATCCGGACTCGCGCAAGGACATCGATTACCCGTATTACGTGAGCGCGCACGAGGTGGGCCACCAGTGGTGGGCGCACCAGATCGTCGGCGCCGACATGCGCGGCGCGACCGTGCTGTCGGAAAGCCTGGCCGAATACACGGCGCTGATGTCGATGAAGAACACGCTGGGCTCCAGCAAGATGCGGCGCTTCCTGCGCTACGACCTCGAGGAATACCTGATGGGCCGCGCGCGCGAGAACAAGAAGGAGCTGCCGCTCGCGCAGAACGAGAACCAGAGCTACATCCACTACCACAAGGGCAGCCTCGCGATGTATCTGCTGCAGGACCTGGTCGGCGAGGATGCCGTCAACGGCGTGCTGCACGGCCTGCTGCTGGAGTATGCGTACAAGGGGCCGCCGTATCCGACCGTGGCGACGCTCGTCGAGCGCCTGCGCGGCATCACGCCGCCGGACAAGGCCTACCTGATCGACGACCTGTTCGAGTCCATCGTCCTGTACGAAAACCATGTCGACGGCGCGATGGCGCGCCGCCGCCCGGACGGCAAATACGAGGTCGAGATCCGCGCCACGGCCGGCAAGGTGCGCGCCGGCGACCAGGGCGAGGAACAGCCGCAACAGCTGCGCGACTACATCGAATTCGGCGTCGACGACGAAGCGGGCAACCCGCTCGCGCGCGAGCGCAGGCTCGTGACGCAGGCCGACCAGCGGGTCGTCCTGGTGGTCGCCGGCCGGCCCGCACGGGCCGGTATCGACCCCGACAACAAGCTGATTGACAGGAAACCGACAGACAACATGCAGCCTGTCGACATGCACTGAACTTCACGTTATGATCTGGTCACAATATCCTGCTAGGAGACCTTCATGCCTATCGTCGCCGAACTGGCCGCCCAGATCCAGCAACTGTCCGCGCAGGACAGGCACGAGCTGTTGCGTCTGCTGATGGTGGACAGCGACGACGGCGACCAGGATGCCGACGAAGCGTGGCGCAACGAGATCGTGCGCCGCGTGAAGGCGATCCGCAACGGCGAAGCGGCCATCCGCGCACTGCAGGACGACTGGCGCGAGTAACGCCGGCGCTGAAGATAAAAAAAACCGCGATGCCGGATGGGTCGCGGTTTTTTTACGTCGTCATTCCCGCGCAAGCGGGAAACCATACTGAGTTCCGGAACTCGATGCATTGGCAATAAAGCAGATGCTTCGAATTCTGTACGTCAGCATGGGTCCCCGCTTTCGCGGGGACGACGTGAGGTCTATTCGCCGGCGACCGCCTTCTTGGACGCCGTCGCACGCTTCGCCGGCGCCTTGCGGGCCGCGGCCGTCTTGGCCGGGGCCTTGGTCGCAGCAGCCTTGGCCGCCGGCTTTGCCGCCGCCTTGCGCGCGGCCGGCTTGGCGGCCGCCGTCTCCGCGCCGCTGTCGGCACCGTCACCCTCGTCCTTCGCCTTCGCGCCCGGCTTGGCCTTGCGCTCCTCGAACTCGAAGCTGATCTTGCCGTCCTTGCCACGCACGAGGAAGGCCTTGAACGAGCGGCGGGTGCGCTGCGACACGAAGCCCGGCAGCAGATCGGTCTTGCCGTCGTTCAGCAGCTTGGCCATCTGCTCCGGCAGGATTTCCTGCTGCAGGATGATGCGGCTGCTGCGGAAATCGCAGGTCTTCGGCTTGGCCACCGTGTGCTCGCAGACGTACGCGAGGCCCATCTCGTAGACGTTGCCGGTGCATTTCGGACACGGGCCGAGCGGCGTCTGGCCGGTGAAGTCGACGCCCTCGCCGTCCTCGCCCTCGTCCTGGTCCTGGCCGAAGTCGAATTCCAGCTTGTAGTTGTGGATGTCCTCGTCGCGCACGATGCGCAGGATCGCGGCGAACGGCCGGCCCATCTTCGAGCGGAAGCCCTGCAGCGGGCCGATCGTGCGGTTGGCCAGCAGTTCCTCGACTTCCTCGATCTCGAACTGGCGTCCGCCCGGCACCTTGCTCATCGAGAAATCGCACTTGGTGCACGCGAAGCGGCGGTAGTTTTCCTTGACGACGCCACCGCAGTTCGGGCACGGCGTGCGCAACGTCGCGTACTCGCCCGGGATCGTGTCGTTGTTGTACTCCTTGGCGCGCTTGACGATGATCTCGGTCATCTCGGCGATCTCGCGCATGAATTCTTCGCGCGAAATCTGGCCCTTTTCCATCTGCGACAGCTTGTATTCCCACTCGCCCGTCAGTTCCGGCGCCGTGAGTTCGTTGACGCCGAGGCCGCGCAGCAGGGTCATCAGCTGGAACGCCTTGGCGGTCGGGATCAGCTCGCGCCCTTCACGCAGCAGGTATTTTTCCGTCAACAGCCCTTCGATGATCGCCGCGCGCGTGGCCGGCGTGCCGAGGCCCTTGCCGGCCATCGCGTCGCGCAGTTCGTCGGAATCGACCAGCTTGCCGGCACCTTCCATCGCCGACAGCAGCGTCGCTTCGTTGTAGCGTGCAGGCGGCTTGGTGACGAGGCCGTTGGCGTTGACCTTTTCGGTGAGCACCTTCTCGCCCTTCGCCACCGGCACGAGGCTGGCGCCGTCCTTGTCGTCGCCCGTCGTGTCCTTGCCGTACACGGCCAGCCAGCCGGGGTTCGTCATGACCTTGCCCTCGGTCTTGAACTGGTGGCCTTCCACTTCCGTGTAGCGGGTCGTGACGAGGAATTCCGCGGCCGGGAAGAACACGGCCATGAAGCGGCGGGTGACGAGGTCGTACAGCTTCTGTTCCGGCTCGGACAGGTTCTTCGGCACGACGCCGGTCGGGATGATCGCGAAGTGGTCCGAGATCTTGCTGTTGTCGAAGATGCGCTTGTTCGGCTTGACCCAGCCCTTGTCCAGGATCTGCTTGGCGAACTGGTGGTAGTTCGAATTGCCTTTCAACACTTCCAGGGTCGACTTGACGGTGTCCAGGTAGTCTTCCGGCAGCGCGCGCGCATCGGTACGGGGATAGGTCAGCACCTTGTGCTTTTCGTACAGCGCCTGGGCCAGGCCCAGCGTGTTCTTGGCCGAGAAGCCGAAGCGGCCGTTGGCCTCGCGCTGCAGCGACGTCAGGTCGAACAGCGCCGGCGCCATCGACGTGGTCGGTTTCGATTCCTCGGTGACATTACCCTGCTTGCCCATGCAAGCGGCGACGATCGCTTCCGCGTCGACCTTCGACCACAGGCGCTCGGCGCGCTTTTCCGGGTCGGCGTCGTCCTTCTTGAACTTCGTGTCGAGCCAGCGGCCTTCGTACATGCCGGCCCCGGCGCGGAATTCCGCGCGCACTTCCCAGTAATCGCGCGGGACGAATTTCTTGATCTTCTCTTCGCGCTCGACGACGATCGACAGGGTCGGCGTCTGCACGCGGCCCACGGTCGTCAGGTAGAAGCCGCCTTCCTTCGAGTTGAACGCGGTCATCGCGCGGGTGCCGTTGATGCCGATCAGCCAGTCCGCTTCCGAGCGGCAACGTGCGGCATCGGCGAGCGGCAGCATTTCCTTGTCGCTACGCAGGTGCGCGAAGCCGTCGCGGATCGCGGTCGGCGTCATCGACTGCAGCCACAGGCGCTTGACGGTCTGCTTGGCCTTGGCGTTCTGGGCGATCAGGCGGAAGATCAGTTCACCTTCGCGGCCCGCGTCGCATGCGTTGATCAGGGTATCGACATCCTTGCGCTTGATCAGCTTGTTCAGCACTTTGAGGCGCGACTCGGTCTTCGCGATGGGATTCAGCGCGAAGTACGGCGGAATCATCGGCAGGTGCGTAAAACTCCATTTGCCGCGCTTGACGTCGTATTCCTCGGGCACCGCGATTTCCAGCAGGTGGCCGACGGCGGACGACAGGACGTATTCGTCGGATTCGAAATACTCATCGTGCTTGGTAAAGCCGCCGAGCGCCTTGGCGATGTCGTTCGCCACGGAGGGCTTTTCGGCAATGATGAGGGCTTTGGTCATAGGGTTCCTAAGTCGGGCGGCAATGTAAGCCGGCCGTTTGATAGCTTATTAGTAACAACTGGCAGATAGCGGCCAATGATAAGCGGGTTGCCGCGCAATCCGCAAGTAGACTCTGCCTGCGTGCGCCTTGATGCAACCCGGTCATGCCGCCTTGAAAAATACGCTTGATCTTGCTTTGCCGCAAGAAAAAACGGGGCCGCAGCCCCGTTTCACTATGTAGATGATAGCACCGTCAATGCAGCAGGCGCGGCGCCGCATCTTCCTCGTCCGACCCGAACAGGTCGTCGAACATCAGCGCGTCCGGCTCCTTGCCCTGGCTCCACAGGAGCATCAGGACGATGATCTTCAGCTTGCCCAGCGTGACAGGCGATTCGTCCAGCGCGAGCGCGCGTTCGATGACGATCTCGCGCTGCGACGCGGTCAACAGGCCGGCCAGCTCCAGGAACTGGATGAAGCCGACGGCGGCACTGCCGAGCGCATCGACTTCCTGGGCGATATAAAAGCGGGTACCGCTCGATTCGAGGGCAGGGTTGGTGGTCCCGGCCATTTCTGTCAGGCCATTCAGCCAGTCCAGTGCCTCGGAAATTTCGACATCGTCGAAACCGACGGCAGACAGCTTGCGTGCCAGGGCAGCCGGCTCAGGGCAGGCATCGGGACGATAATACGTCTCGTAAAGATAGACTAGGATGTCGAACATGGTGACGCTACTGTAGCAGCTAAGCTCCGTGCGGCACAAGTGCGTCACGTGCTCCACTGCCGTGCGGAAACATCAGCGTTGTTTATCGGCCTTATCGCCTTCGCCACCATATTTTCCGTGCATTATCGTCTGGATGAGGCCTCCCGGCAGCCGTTCGAGACGCCCCGACAACTCCAGCACGAGCAGGCGCGCGGCCAGTTCTCCGGGGCTACAGCCGAGGCGCGCCAGCAATATGTCGGGTTCGACGGGGTCGTGGCCGAGGGCGTCCAGCAGCGCGGCGTCCGCCGGTGCGCTGGGATGCCCGGCGGCACTGTTATCGATCTTGGTATCTGTTAACGACATATCTGGCGGGGGTATCCGGGCCGCTTGCCGGGCCACCAGCGGCGACAGCGCGAGCGCTTCCAGCACGTCCCGCGCCGTGTCGACGAGCTTCGCGCCTTCGCGGATCAGCATGTGGCAGCCCTTGGCCAGCGCGGCGTGAATCGAGCCGGGAATCGCGAACACGTCGCGCCCCTGCTCGGCCGCCTGGCGCGCCGTGATCAGCGAGCCGGACTGTACCGCCGCCTCGACGACAAGCACGCCGGCCGCGAGGCCGCTGATGATCCTGTTCCGTTTCGGGAAATTGCCCGGCAGGGGCGGCGTGCCGACCGGATACTCGCTGACGATGCAGCCTTCGTGCGCGATGCGCTCGCACAGGTCGCGGTTACGGGCGGGATAGGCAATGTCCGCCCCGGTGCCGACGACGGCGATCGTCCCGCCGCAACGGCGCAACGCGCCCTCGTGCGCGGCCGCGTCGATGCCGAGCGCGAGGCCGGACACGATGCACAGGCCGGCACCGGACAACGCTTCCGCGAACGCCAGCGCATTCGCCCTGCCCTGCGCGCTGGCATTGCGGCTGCCGACGATCGCCAGGCACGGTCCATCCAGCACCTGGGGCAGCCCTCTAATATAAAGAAGCAAAGGCGGATCGGGGATCCGGGCCAGCAGGTCGGGATAGCCGGGCTCGCCCAGCGCGACGACGTAGCGGCCGGGCTGCGCAAGCCAGTCCAGCGTGGCATCCAGCAGTTTGCGGGTGGCATCGGACGGCGGTTGCAGCAGCGCGTGCGCCTGGGCCGGGTGCACGCGGGCGGCCAGTGCCGAATAGTCGGCGGCGAACACGGCGTCCGGGCTGCCGAACGCGTCCAGCAGCGCGGCGGCCGTGCGCGGTCCGATGCCGGCGGTGCGCTCCAGGCGGAGCCAGGCTGCCAGGGAAGAGGATCGTGCAGGCGCTGCGGAAAGGTCCGTGTCCTGCACGGTGGATTCACTCCGGTGATCGTGCGACGTCGCCGACCTGCACCGGCTGCGTCACCTGCATGACCAGTCCGTAAGAGACGTGGTCGAAAACCCGGAAGATGAACAGGTCGCCGTATTGCTCGTCCGGGAGCCTCAGTTTCGCCTTGCCGAGCCCAAGGAAACCTTTGCTTTCCGGGTCCGTCACGGTCTGCCCGAGATGATAAAGCTGCAGCACGGCGCCGACATCGAGTCCGTCAAGCGTGCCCCGGTTGACAGTCACCACCTGGTTCTGCGAGGCGTAATTCGATTCGGACGCGAGCGCCATCACGCGCGCCGCCACCGGCCGCGCGGGCGCGTGCGGGACATAGTTGCGCACCGGCGTGGGCGGCGTGGGCAACAGACGATCGCCGACGCCCATTTCCTTCACGGAGCGGGTGACGGCGAACGTGTGGACGTCCGTGCCCGGCCCCGCTTCCTTCACGAGGCGGGCCGTGCCGACATACGCCGCTTCGTGGGCAACGACCTTGCCGGACTCCGGATCGACCAGTTCCTTGCCCGGCCGGAAGACCTGGAAACTGGTTGCGCCGTCGAGCGCGCCGCGCACATAGACGCGGTCGCCCTCGCCCAGGTACAGCCGGTCTTCCTGCGCGGCGACAATGCGCGCGGCATTCGCCAGTGCCTGCGCCTCGACGACGAGCGGCTGGGTCAGGAACGGTTCGATCGCGCCGGCGGGAATCGCGGGCACGGCATTATCCTCGCCAAGGTTTTCCGTGCGCAATTGCGGTGAGAGACGCACGAGGGGCGGCTGGCCGGCATCCGTGTCGCTGCCCGGCTTGTTCAGGGTCAGGCGGCCGCGGGCGCGGTCGAAATAGACGACCTGGCCCGGATAGATCCAGTGCGGATTGCGGATTTCGTCGCGGTTCATGCCCCACACCTGGGGCCAGCACCATGGGTGCTCGAGGAAGGCGCCGGAAATATCCCACAAGGTATCGCCCTTGACGACGACGTGCTGGTCCGGGGCATTCGGGCGGAACGCGCAGTTCGTGGCGGCCTGGGCGGAAACGGCGGCGCTGGAGACGAAAAGGGCCGCGGCGGCGGCGCGGATCGCGAGCGACCGGGCAACGCCTGTGCTAAAATTTTTCATTGGAGAGTCCGTAAAGTGCCGTATCGACACGGGTGCTGCGCCACCTCGGCCGGCAACAACGCAGGAACCAGACGACTCTTCGACCGCGCAGCGGATCATGAAGGGTCGCAATAGTTGCCTTACTGAATCAAATTCTGCCGAGAAATCCCTGAACTAGCAAGACAAACCGCACCCGGCAGCGGGGGCGGCGTGTTGCGTTTATGCCCGCGCGGCCCAATATACCGATTACTGATTGATTTCGAATACACAGCCATGGCCTTACTGAACATTCTCCGCTACCCCGACCCGCGCCTGCACAAGGTTGCCAAGCCGGTCACCGAATTCGGCGACCGCCTCCACACGCTGGTGGCGGACATGGCCGAGACCATGTACGACGCCCCGGGCGTGGGCCTGGCCGCCACGCAGGTCGACGTGCACGAGCGCGTCGTCGTCATCGACGTGACCGAGACCAAGGACAACCTGCTGGTCTTCGTCAACCCGGAAATCGTCTGGTCCAGCCCGGACAAGCAGGTCTATGACGAAGGCTGCCTGTCCGTGCCGGGCATCTATGACGGCGTCGAGCGTCCGTCGCGCGTAAAAGTGCGCGCCGTCGACCAGTTCAACAAGCCGTTCGAGCTCGAGGCCGACGGCCTGCTGGCCGTGTGCATCCAGCACGAACTGGACCACTTGATGGGCAAGGTCTTCGTGGAATACCTGTCGCCGCTGAAGCGCAACCGCATCAAGACGAAGCTGCAGAAGGAAGAACGCGACATGCAGCGCTCGTCCGCCCGCCGCGCATGAGCAGGGAGAAAATGCGGGTCGTCTTCGCCGGCACGCCGGAATTCGCCGCCGTCGCCCTGCGCGCCCTGCTCGACGCGGGATTCAATGTCCCGCTCGTGCTGACCCAGCCGGACCGCCCGGCCGGCCGCGGCATGCAGTTGCAGGCGTCCGCCGTGAAGCAGGTCGCCGTCGCGCACTCTATCTCCGTGTTGCAGCCGCTGTCGCTGCGCATGGATGCGAAGGATCCGCAACGCGCGGCCGAAGCGAAGGCCGCGCACGAGCGCCTGCTGGCGACGGAGTACGACGTGATGGTCGTGGCGGCCTACGGCCTGATCCTGCCCCGCTCCACGCTGGACATCAAGCCGTGTATCAATATCCACGGCTCAATCCTGCCCCGCTGGCGCGGCGCCGCCCCGATCCACCGCGCGATCGAAGCGGGCGATGCCGAGACGGGCGTCACGATCATGGAAATGGAAGAAGGCCTGGACACGGGCCCGATGCTGCTGATCGAACGCATCGACATCGGCGCTACCGACACGACCGGCGGCCTGCACGACAAGCTGGCCGCGCTCGGTGGCCGCATGATCGTCGAAGCTCTGCAGAAAATGGCGCAGGGACAACTGGAAGCCGTCCCCCAGCCGGAAGACGGCGTGACCTATGCGGCCAAGATCGGCAAGGAAGAAGCGAAGCTGGACTGGACGCTGCCCGCCGTCGAGCTGGCGCGCAAGGTGCGTGCGTTCAACCCGTTCCCAGGCGCGCATGGCCAGGCGGGCGCGACCACGATCAAGATCTGGAACGCCCAACCGGCGGACGGTCACGGCCAGCCGGGCCAGGTGCTGCAGGCGGATGCGCAGGGCATCGTCGTCGCGTGCGGTACCGGTGCGCTGCGCCTGACTGAGTTGCAAAAGCCGGGCGGCAAGCGCCTGGCGGCGGGCGAGTTCCTGAAAGGCTTTTCGTTCGACGGGCTCGCGTTCGCGTGACAACCTGCAGCAATAATGAAGAAGGGCATCAACCGGTTCGCGCCGGGTGATGCCCTTTTGCTATCTGTCGGATGGCATGCCGTTCCGGCATCAGGTCTGCAGTTCAGCGGGGCGCTGTGCCCCGACCATCAGGACATGAAAGGAATCAGTGCTGCTCGCCCTGAGCACGCACGCGATTCGCTTCCATGTATTCACGCAGGACCTGGTTGATGCGGGTCTGGTAGCCGGGGCCAGCCGACTTGAACCATTCCAGCATGTCCACATCCAGGCGGATGGTGACGATTTGTTTCACGCCGGCGACAGCGTGGGTCTTGGCCGGGGTGTTGTCTTCGTTGCGGACTGCCGACTGGTCCCACTCAGGCTCATATTCTTTATTCATTTGCAATTCTTCCCATTTTGGCGGCGGAGCGACGGTCCGCACTTTCCGTTGATTGGACTGATACAGATCAATGAAACCGCGCCAGCGGCGGTCTCAATGGGATTTATTGTCACCTCTGTATGTATCCGGGAAATTGCTAATATGGGGCAATTTGTATCCCAATGTAACAATACGACAGTTGAAACAATACGTTACAAGCGTCTTTACATTCGCGTCCGATTTCGAGCGAACCGTGGCCCTTGGGCCGCACCAGAAACAAACTCGGCCAGTAACGGTATAATCACAGACCCGCCTCATATTTATCCAGCCGCTCTCAGGAAAGCCCTACGATGAACACCGCCGTCCACGCCATGTCCCCCGTCGAAGCCCAGCTGCGCGAAGCCCTCGCCCAACGCATCATGATCCTGGACGGCGCGATGGGCACGATCATCCAGCAATACAAGCTCGACGAACAGGCCTACCGCGGTGGCCCGACGGGCCGCTTCATCGATTTCGCCGCACCGGCCGACAGTGGAGCACGCGAGCTGTTCGTCAAGGGCAATAACGAATTGCTGAACCTGACGCAGCCGCAGATCATCCAGGAAATCCACGAACGCTACCTGGCCGCCGGCGCCGACATCATCGAGACGAACACATTCGGCGCCACCAGCGTCGCCCAGGACGACTACCACATGGCCCACCTCGTGCGCGAGATGAACGTGGCAGCCGCGAAGCTCGCCCGTGCCGCCTGCGTGAAATACTCGACGCCGGACAAGCCCCGCTACGCCGCCGGCGCCCTCGGCCCGACGCCGAAGACGGCCTCCATTTCGCCGGACGTGAACGACCCGGCCGCGCGCAACGTGACGTTCGACCAGCTCGTGACGGCGTATTACGAACAGGTCGATGCGCTCGTCGAGGGCGGCGTCGACCTGCTGCTCGTCGAGACCATCTTCGACACGCTGAACTGCAAGGCCGCGCTGTTCGCCATCGACCAGTACTTCACCGAGCATCCGGAAACGCCGCGCGTGCCGCTGATGATCTCCGGCACCGTCACCGACGCGTCGGGCCGCATCCTGTCCGGCCAGACCGTGTCTGCGTTCTGGAATTCCGTGCGCCACGCGAAGCCGCTGACGATCGGCCTGAACTGCGCGCTGGGCGCCGCCCTGATGCGCCCGTACGCCGAAGAACTCTCCCAGATTGCCGAGACGTTCGTCTGCATCTACCCGAACGCCGGCCTGCCCAACCCGATGAGCGACACGGGCTTCGACGAACTGCCGTCCGACACCTCGGCCCTGCTGCGCGAATTCGCCGACGCCGGCTTCGTCAACATCGCCGGCGGCTGCTGCGGCACGACGCCGGAACACATCCAGGCCATCGGCGAGCTGCTGAAGGACTGCCCGCCGCGCACCGTGCCCGAGATCCCCGTCGCGCTGCGCCTGTCCGGCCTGGAGCCGTTCGTCGTCGACGACACCTCGCTGTTCGTCAACGTCGGCGAGCGCACCAACGTCACGGGCTCGAAGGCGTTCGCGCGCATGATCCTGAACGAGCAGTTCGACGAGGCCCTGTCCGTCGCGCGCCAGCAGGTCGAGAACGGCGCCCAGGTCATCGACATCAACATGGACGAGGCGATGCTCGATTCGCAGGCCGCGATGACGCGCTTCCTGAACCTGATCGCGTCGGAACCGGACATCTCGCGCGTGCCGATCATGATCGACTCGTCGAAGTGGTCCGTGATCGAAGCGGGCCTGAAATGCGTGCAGGGCAAGGCCATCGTGAACTCGATCTCGATGAAGGAAGGCGAAGAAGAATTCCTGCGCCAGGCCTCGCTGTGCCGGCGCTACGGCGCCGCCGTCATCGTGATGGCCTTCGACGAGAAGGGCCAGGCCGACACGTTCGAGCGCAAGATCGAGATCTGCGCGCGCGCGTACAAGGTATTGACAGAGCGAGTGGGCTTCCCGCCGGAAGACATCATCTTCGACCCGAACATCTTCGCGATCGCCACCGGCATCGAGGAGCACGACAACTACGCCGTCGACTTCATCAACGCCACGCGCTGGATCCGCGAGCACCTGCCGTACGCGAAGGTGTCGGGCGGGGTCTCCAACGTGTCGTTCTCGTTCCGCGGCAACGACCCGGCCCGTGAAGCGATCCACACGGTGTTCCTGTACCACGCCATCAAGGCCGGCATGACGATGGGTATCGTCAACGCGGGCATGGTCGGCGTGTACGACGACCTCGATCCGATACTCCGCGAGCGCGTGGAAGACGTGGTGCTGAACCGCCGTCCAGATGCCACCGAGCGCATGATCGAATTCGCCGGCACCCTGAAGGCCGGCGGCGCGAAGCAGGAACAGAACCTCGAGTGGCGCAACGCGCCCGTCGGCAAGCGCCTGTCGCACGCGCTCGTGCACGGCATCACGCAGTGGATCGTCGAGGACACCGAAGAAGCGCGCCAGCAGATCGCCGCGGGAGGCGGCCGTCCGATCCAGGTGATCGAAGGCCCGCTGATGGACGGCATGAACGTCGTCGGCGACCTGTTCGGCCAGGGCAAGATGTTCCTGCCGCAGGTCGTGAAATCGGCGCGCGTGATGAAGCAGGCCGTGGCCCACCTGATCCCGTTCATCGAGGAAGAAAAGGCGGCCGAAGAAGCGCGCACCGGCATCGTCGCGAAGCCGAAGGGCAAGATGGTGATCGCCACGGTGAAAGGCGACGTGCACGACATCGGCAAGAACATCGTCTCCGTGGTCCTGCAATGTAATAACTTCGAGATCGTCAACATGGGCGTCATGGTGCCCGCGTCCGAGATCCTCGCGAAAGCGAAGGCAGAGAACGCGGACATCATCGGCCTGTCCGGCCTGATCACGCCGTCGCTCGAAGAGATGGCCCACGTCGCGCGCGAGATGCAGCGCGACCCGTGGTTCCGCGACCGCCGCATTCCGCTGCTGATCGGCGGCGCGACGACGAGCCGCGCGCACACCGCCGTCAAGATCGCGCCGCACTACGAAGGCCCGGTCGTGTACGTGCCGGACGCATCGCGCTCCGTCTCCGTCGGCCAGTCGCTCGTGACGGCGGATACGCGCGACGGCTACGTCGCCGAGATCGCCGAGGACTACCAACGCATCCGCGAACAGCACGCGAACAAGAAGGCGCTGCCGATGGTGAGCCTGGAGCAGGCGCGCGCCAACAAGGCGCAGCTCGCGTTTTCGCCCGCGAAGCCGAAGTTCGTCGGCCGCCGCGTCTTCAAGAACGTCGACCTGGGTACCCTCGCACGCTACATCGACTGGGGCCCGTTCTTCCAGACGTGGGACCTGGCCGGCCCGTACCCCGCGATCCTGACGGACGAGGTGGTGGGCGAAGCGGCGGCGAAGGTGTTCGAGGAAGGCCAGGCGATGCTGAAGAAGATCATCGACGGCCGCTGGCTCACCGCGAACGGCGCCATCGCGCTGCTCCCGGCGAACACCGTGGGCGACGACGACATCGAGATCTACACGGACGACACCCGCAGCGAAGTCGCCTTCACGTACTACGGCCTGCGCCAGCAGGGCGTCAAGCCCGTCGTCGACGGCGTGCAGCGTCCGAACCAGTGCCTGGCCGACTTCATCGCGCCGAAATCGTCCGGCATCGCCGACTACATCGGCATGTTCGCCGTAACCGCGGGCATCGGTGCCGAGAAGATCGAGAAGCGCTTCGAGGCCGAGGGCGACGACTACTCGTCGATCATGGTCAAGGCCCTGGCCGACCGCCTGGCCGAAGCCTTCGCCGAATACATGCACGAGCGCGTCCGCACGGACCTGTGGGGTTATGTCGCGGACGAGAAGCTGTCGAACGAGGCCCTGATCAAGGAAGAATACGTGGGCATCCGTCCGGCGCCGGGCTATCCGGCATGCCCGGAGCACACCGTCAAGGCGGACCTGTTCAAGACCCTGCAGGCCGACGAGATCGGGATGCAGCTGACGGAATCGTTCGCGATGTATCCGGGAGCCGCCGTGTCGGGCTTCTACTTCTCGCATCCGGAATCGAAGTATTTCGTGGTCGGCAAGATCGGGCAGGATCAGCTCGAGGACATGGCGAAGCGCCGCGGCATGGCCAAGGACGAGTTGGAGCGCTATCTCGCGCCGAATCTCTGATCGAACTGCGCGTGGGCACGGGGTGCCCACGCGTATTCAGCCGCGACGGTGCGGCTACATCAAGCTGGTTCAGATGGCGTAACGCACCACGGAATCACTCCACTGGAATGCGGACATCTCCAGCTCGATCATGTCGTCACCCGAGATCTGCAGCTCCTTCAAGGTGGGCAGCACGAGTTCCGTGTTTTCGTCGGCCTGCTCGATGCTCTCTGAGAGCTTGAGCAGCTCGCCGAAGAAACCGGCGCGGCCCACGAGGGCTTGCCGCACTTCGTCGCTGACGGGGATTTGTTCGACGATCTCGGTCATCGGGATGCCGAACAGGACGTCCATCAGCGACATGATGCCGACCGTGAACGCGATGTCCGCGACGGCCCGCTGGCCGGGACGCAGGCGCTGGGCCAGCAGCTCCATCAGGCGGCCGCGCGTCGTGGCCAGCATCAGCAACGGCGTCTGGTTGTGGCCGCGCGTGGCCGGCTCCGCGTACAGCATGATCTGCAGCCAGCGCTGCAGCTGGCGCCGGCCCAGCACGAGCAGGGCCTGGCTGACGGAATCGATGCGCTGCGTCGCGCCCACGGCCGGCGTGTTCACGAGGCGCAGCAGGTTCAGCGCGAGCGTCACGTCGCGCTTGACGGCCTTTTCGATGTCGGCATTGTCCGCGTCCGACATCACGAGGTTCATCAGGTCGACGACGGCCAGCTGCGACGGCGACAGCTTGCGGCCGCCCAGCACGGACGGACGCGCGAAATAATAGCCCTGGAAGTAGTCGAAGCCGAGGTTCATCGCGGCCTGGTAGGTGTCGCGCGTCTCGACCTTTTCCGCGACCACGGTCTTTTCCATGCCGTGCAGGCGGCGCACGAGGTTCGGCAGCTGCGCGGGCGGCACGCTGCGCAGGTCCAGCTTGACGAAGGCGGCCAGCGGCAGCAGGCGTTGCAGGCGCAGGCTGTCGCCGTCGACGCCGTCCAGCGCGAAGCGGAAGCCGTGGCCCTCGAGCGCGCGCATGCGCGCCAGCAGGTCGTCGTCGGGCACGACGTCGGACACGATCTCGAGGATCGTCCGGTCGCGCGGCAGGAAGGCGAAGATGTCGCTCGCGAGGACTTCGGCGTCCACGTTCAGGAAGCAGGTGGCGTCGCCGATCGCGCGCGCGAGGCCCAGTTGCGCCGCATGGGCGATCACGGCGGCCGTCGCGGACAGGCCGGTCTCGTCGGCCTCGCCCTGGCGCGCGCTGCGGAACAGCAGCTCGTAGCCGTACAGGGCCTGGTTGCGGTCGAGAACGGGCTGGCGCCCCAGGTAGAAGTCACGCACGCGCAGGGGATAGTTCGCGTGGTCCAGGCTCGCGGCGGTATCGGTCATCATGGACTCTTGTAGCAAGGGAACGTAGCTACTTTAACGCATTCCGCCGCCCGGTGACTATGTGAAAATGATTTCCTGTAAAAAACTTTGTCAGGATTGCGGCAGGCCGTCCACGAAAACCTTCAGTTCACCCGGCGCGAATTCCGTCCACGTTTCGTTGGTCGTGAGTGGCGTCGTGACGATGATGGCCACGCGGTCGTTCGGCGTCGTCACCTGTGAAAAATCGACGGACAGGTCTTCGTCGGCGAGGCAGGCGGCCGTGAACGGATACTTGCGCACGACGTAGCACAGCTTCGTCGAGCAGTGCGCGAACAGCGCCGTGCCGTCGGACAGCATCATGTTGAACGTGCCGTAGCGGGCAATGATGGCGACGAGGTCGGCGATGGCGGCGCGCAGCACGGGCATGGCGGGGGGCGTGGCGCCGAAGCGGTCGCGCAATTGCTGCAGCAGGAAGCAGAAGGCCCGCTCGCTGTCGGTATTGCCGACCGGACGGTACGGCCCGTCGAGGACGGGCTCGAACCCCTTGAGGTCGCCGTTGTGGGCGAACACCCAGTAGCGGCCCCACATCTCGCGCACGAACGGATGGCAGTTTTCCAGCGCCACCTGGCCCTGCGTGGCCTTGCGGATGTGGGCGATGACGTTCAGCGACTTGATCGGGTAATGCTTGATCAGTTCCGCGATCGGCGACGCGATGGCGGCCTGGTGATCGACGAAATGGCGCACGCCGGATCCCTCGAAGAACGCAATGCCCCAGCCGTCGTGGTGCGTGTCCGTGCGTCCGCCCCGATGGGCGAAGCCGGTGAAACTAAACACGATGTCCGTCGGGACATTGCAATTCATGGCGAGTAGCTGACACATGGGTCAAGCTTACCATGCGCGAACACAAAGCCGGTATGGGGAAAATGTGATTGGAATGCGGATGGTGCCCTGCGTCGCCGGCCCGAACAAGGCTGCGTAACGCAGGTGCGGCAGAGCAGTGGCCGGACGTCCTGTCCGGCCCGGGGAGAGACTCAGTGCAGGACGACGGGCTGGCTCATGAGGGTATCGTACGAACCCAGGAAATCGTCGATTTCCTCCATGGTCGGCTCGCTCGCGATCAGGTTGTTGACATCTCGCCGGAACGCTTGCGCCAGTTTGCCGCCGATGAACGCCTCGCGCCGGCCGGACTTGTCGACGATCTCGTAGCCGCCGAAGCGCAGGGCCTCGAGGTTGTGATCGACGCCAAATTCGACAACGCTGTACTGTTCGCTGTTATAGATCATGTTCATGATGACTCCTTCACTCGATCAGATGGGTGCAAGGGCCGCCCGGCGGCGGACGGCTCTTTGCTGGCCTTTCCACTTTCGTTCCACTTCAACTACGAGGTGGGGCCACGACGAACCGAATTCAAGAACCTCTACAACTTGTTACGAATGCCATCAACACGCTGCGGAAGATTCAGGCCTTCAGGTCGGAAGTCAGCCGTAACAGCTGATCGTATGGCTCGGACTGCAGCCACGATCGCAACTGATCAAGATGCCCGCTGTCCGCGACACCGATGAAGATACGGCGGGGTCGTTGGCGCAGCAGTCGATTCAATGTTACACGCAAAACGAGATTGCCGGTGCAGCACAGGCAACCGGGCGCGATCCGCGCAAGCGTCTGCCCGGGAGGAAGGTCGTCGAGGGGGGAACTGCCGGACGCGAGGCCTTCAAGGACGATGGCCTGCGAGATGGGATGCACCCGGTCCTCATGCAGATCGGAAAGGTGGGCGGCGATGGCCGCTTCGCGCGCGGCGGCGCCCGGACCGGTGACGAGCGTCAGGACGGTGCGCGCATCGTCCTGGTCTCCGGGATTACTGTGCACTCTTCTTGCCCAACTTGCCCGGTTCGACGCCGAGCTGCTTGAGCTTGCGATACAGGTGGGTCCGTTCCAGGCCCGTCTTTTCGGCCACGCGCGTCATGGACCCGCCTTCGCGGCCCAGGTGGTGTTCGAAGTACATACGCTCGAACGCGTCGCGCGCCTCGCGCAGCGGCAGGTCGAACGACAGCGTGTAGCCGTGCGCATGCGCCTCGCCGTTGCTGACCGGACGGGCCATGCCCATCGACGCCCCCATCGCCCCGCCCTGCGGCTGCGGTGCATACATCGGCTGCGCGACGGCGCTCGGCTCCGGCACGGGCGCGGAGACGGAGGCGACGGTCGCCATCGGACGCGGCGCGATCGCCGGGGCGCGCGCCACTTCCTGGCCGCGCTGCAGGCCCTGCTGCACCGCTTTCAACAGTTTTTGCAGGGCGATCGGTTTTTCCAGGAAATTCAGGGCGCCGATGCGGGTCGCTTCCACGGCGGTGTCGATGGTGGCGTGGCCGGACATCATGATGACCGGCATCGTCAACAGGCCGTCGCGCTGCCACTCCTTGAGGAGGGTGACGCCGTCGGTATCGGGCATCCAGATGTCGAGCAGCACCAGGTCGGGGGTGCCCTGCTGGCGCGCCTGGCGGGCCTGCTGCGCGTTTTCCGCCAGCTGGACCGCGTGTCCCTCGTCGCCAAGGATTTCCGAGAGCAGCTCGCGGATGCCCATTTCATCGTCAACTACGAGTATGTTCGCCATCTTGTTATGCCTTTTATGATCTGACTCTCTCCGTGCACGTCGAAAAACCTACTGCGCGTTGCACTGCGGTCCTGCGATGCTCGCTGTACTTTCGTACAGCTGCGCTTCTCGAACCGCATTGCGGCCGCTCGCGACGGTTTTTCGAGGCGCCCGTTCCAGCCAAGATTTTATGCGCGATTCACGCTTCGGCCAAGTTCGCCTCTGGCGCTAACTTTAACAGCAAAATCGATACCGAAGCGCCACTTCCGTCGGCGCGGTTGGCGACGTCGATCCGGCCGCCATGTTCGTCGACGATCTTCTTGACCATCGGCAGGCCCAGGCCGGTGCCGCGCGCCTTCGACGTGACGTACGGTTCGAAGGCCCGCGACAGGATCTTCGGCGCGAAACCGGGCCCGTTGTCGACGATCGCCAGGCGCACCGCGGTGCCCGTGCCGCCGTCGGCGCCGACATAGTGGATGGCTTCCGTCACGATGTCGATACGGGGCGGGTCGTCCCGCCCCGGACGGTCGGCCAGCGCGTCCTGCGCGTTCTGCAGCAGGTTGTGGATCACCTGGCGCAGCTGGGTCGCGTCGCCCATCACGCGCGGCAGGCCGGGGGCGAGCGACGGGTGGATCACGTCCGAGCCATCCTCGGACAGGTACAGGTTCAGGATCTCGTCGATCAGGTCGTTCAGGTCCAGCGGGTGCAGCACGGCCGGCGGCGTGCGCGCGTAGTCGCGGAAGTCGTCGACCATGCGCTTCATCGCGGCCACCTGGCTCACGATGGTGTCGGTGGCCTTGTTGAGGAGTGCCGCCGCATCCGGGTCGACGCGGTCGGCCAGCTTCATCTGCAGGCGTTCGGCCGACAGCTGGATCGGCGTGAGCGGGTTCTTGATCTCGTGCGCGAGGCGGCGCGCGACCTCGCCCCAGGCGACCGAGCGCTGGGCCGAGATCACGTCGGAGATGTCGTCGAACACGACGATGAAGCCGCTGCCCGCCCCCACCGGCAGGCGCGAGCCGCGCGCGAGCAGGGTGAGGTCGTGGTCGTCGTCGGTGCCGGGGCGGCGCGGGATCTCGATCTGCTGCTGCCAGTGCGCC
>NZ_JBKYMO010000026.1:0-25632 GCF_047302915.1 Massilia sp. CT11-108
CCGGCAGCCGCCGCCGCACCCGCCCCGGCCCAGCCGGCAGCAACGCCGGGCACCCCGCCTACCGCAGGCGCGATCGCGACGCCGGCCGTCGCCGGCAACAACGAAGCCGGCAAGGCCCTGTTCAATACGGCCTGCACGGCCTGCCATACCGCGGGCATCGCCGGCGCACCCAAGGTCGGCGACAAGGCCGCGTGGGCACCGCGCATCGCGCAAGGCACGAATACGCTGTACGAGCATGCCATCAAGGGCTTCCAGGGCAAGGCCGGCGTGATGCCGCCGAAGGGCGGTTCCACAGCGCCCGACGCCGACGTGAAAGCCGCCGTGGACTATATGGTCGCGGCCGCGAAATAAGCCGAAAAAAACCGTCCTGCGGGACGGTTTTTTCATGAATGAGATAAGGAATGAACGTGTCACCGTCGTACACCCCCGTCATCCGCCTGTCCCTCGCCGCGGCACTGCTGGCCACGGCCGGCGCCGCGGGCGCCGCCACGCTGTCGGTGGGTCCGGGCAAGACTTATGTCGCGCCGTGCGCGGCCTTCGCCGCCGCCAGGGATGGCGACACCATCGAGATCGTCGGCGACTGGACGTACAGCGGCGACACCTGTGCGATCGCCCGCAGCAACCTGACCATCCGCGGCGTGCAGGGCCGGCCGGTCATCGACGCGGCCGGACGCCAGTTCGGCAACAAGGGCACCTGGGTCGTCACCGGCAACAACATCACGGTCGAGAACGTGGAGATGCTGGGCTCGAAAGTCATGGACGGCAACGGCGCGGCGCTGCGGCTGGAAGGCACGAATTTCACGCTGCGCCAGGCCTTCATCCACGACAACGAAAACGGCATCCTGATGGGTGCGAACCGCAACAGCAACGTCGTGATCGAACACAGCGAATTCGGCCACAACGGCCACGGCGACGGCCAGACGCACAACCTGTACATCGGCAACGCCAAAAGCCTGACCTTCCGCTACAACTATTCACACGACGCGAACATCGGGCACAACCTCAAGTCGCGCGCGATGTTCAACATGATCGCGTACAACCGCTTCTCGAGCACGCCCCCGGGCAAGCCCGGCAGCACGGCGAGCGGCAAGCCGTCGTACGAAATCGACCTGCCGAACGCCGGTACGTCCTACATCATCGGCAACGTGATCGAGCAGCCGGCCATCAACGACAATCCGAACATCGTGGCGTATGGCGAAGAAGGGGCGACGAATCCCGGCCAGGATCTGTATGTCATCAATAACACCTTCCTGAACGACTTCAGCAGCGGCACGTTCCTGTTCATCAGCGGCAAGGTATCGACCCCTGCCCTAATCCAGAACAATGTCTTCGCCGGTCCCGGCACCGTGAGCACGCAGGGCAGCGCCGTGCAGAAAGACAACCGTCGCATGGACAAACCGGGCTTCATCGACCGCGCCGGCTTCACGCTGCGGCCGCTGGTCAACGGGGTCGTCCTGAAAGCGGGGCCGGCGGCGGATCCGTGGACGAGCGGCACCGGCGGCCGCTGACGCTTATACGCAACATTTCGCCTCCGTAAGCGTTTTTTCCGCTGACTTTTCTCAAAAAAGTGAAAGCGGCCGCGTTGTGCCTAAACGCTAAGACCTCTTATAAATTTTTAACTATTGGTCTCTGGTTACCGAAACTCGTGCGTTTCATAGGGAGAATAAAAGTTGGGTTGAAGAAACACAAACACCGAAAGACCGAATAAAATGTTCAAGAAGTCATCAAGATGGAATTTTTGGCATGCATAATGCTGAACGACGCGGCAAACGTTTTGTTCCAGGTCTTTTTAATTGACCAACTATTGTTACACGCCGTTACAAAGGGTGAATCGTAAACCTCGTATTCTGCATCTTGCCCTTGGGAATTACTTCCCGCACAGAAACTTTACGAGGAATCTCATGCACACTTTGCGTAACCATTCACTCCTGGCTGCCACCATTCTGATGGCCTTCGCAGGTGTGACCTCCGCTTCCGCAGCCACGCTGTCCGTCGGCCCCGGCAAGACCTATGCCAAACCCTGCGCCGCCATCGCGGTCGCCAAGGACGGCGACGTCATCGAAATCACCGGCAATACCACGTACAGCGGCGACGCCTGCAGCATCAACCGCCACAACCTGACCATCCGCGGCGTCAACGGCCGTCCGAAGATCGACGCCGCCGGCAAGAACGCGGCCGACAAGGGTATCTGGGTCGTCAACGGCAACAACCTGACGGTCGACAACGTCGAGATGTACGGCGCGAAGGTCATGGACGGCAACGGCGCCGCGTTCCGCCTGCAGGGCGCGGGTTTTACGCTGCGTAATTCGTTCATCCACGACAACGAGAACGGCATCCTGGCGAATGCCAACCTGAACAGCGACATCCTGATCGAATACACGGAATTCGGCCACAACGGCCGCGGCGACGGCCAGACGCACAACCTGTACATCGGCCACGTGAAGAGCCTCACGTTCCGCTACAGCTATTCGCATGATGCGAACATCGGCCACAACCTGAAGTCGCGCGCGGATACCAACATGATCGCGTACAGCCGCTTCTCGAGCACGCCGCCGGGCGAAACGGGCAGCACCGCCACCGGCCAGCCGTCATACGAGATCGACCTGCCGAACGCCGGTACGTCCTACATCATCGGTAACGTCATCGTCCAGCCGGCCGCCAACCAGAACCCGGCCATCGTGGCCTACGGCGAAGAAGGCGCGATCAACGCCGGCAGCGACCTGTACGTCATCAACAACACGATCCTGAACGAGTACGGCGACGGCACGTTCCTGTTCGTCAGCGGCAAGGTCCCGACCCCGGCGGTGGTCCAGAACAATATCTTCGGCGGCATCGGTACCCTCAGCTCCCAGGCGAGCTCCATCGTGAAGAACAACTACCGTTCGGTCTCCCCGGGCTTCGTCGACCGTGCCAAATGGGACCTGCATCCGACCGCCAGCGCGCTGGTGATCAATGCCGGTACGGATCCGGGCAAGTCGGCCAAGGGCGTGTCGCTGACCCCGGTCGCACAATATAAAGCCACTGCATCCGGTGAAGCACGTCCGGTGGCCGGCCAGTTGGACATCGGCGCCTATGAAGTGACGGGCGACGCTGCGAACACCACGCCCGTGACCTGGACCGCCTGCGGCAACGAAGGCTCGACCTGCTCGTTCAGCGGTACGCGTGAAGTCCGCTTCGGTGCCAACGGCATCTATACGTCGAAAGTGGTCACCGGCTCGACCGCGTGCACGAGCGCCGTGTTCGGCGATCCGATCCGCGGCGTCGCCAAGACCTGCAGCTATTCCAGCGCACTCTCGACCGTGACGGCGACCGCGGCCACGGGCCCGTCGTGGATCCCGTGCTCCGGCGAAGGCGGCACCTGCGTGTTCAGCGGCACCCGCGAAGTCCGCTACGGCGCCGGTACCTCGTTCTCGACCAAGACGTTCACGGGTTCCATCTACTGCGCGAATACCGTGTTCGGCGACCCGGCAAAAGGCCAGCTGAAGACCTGCAGCTACTCCAGCAACACGATCACGACCTCGGGCACCTCGACCACGACCCCGGCCCCGGCCCCGACCGCACCTGCCGCCAACGATACCGGCTGGACGGCGTGCGCGGCCGAAGGCGGTACCTGCTCGGTCACGGGTACCCACCAGGTCCGCTACGGCGCCAACGGCTACTATGTGACGAAGACCGTGACGGGTCCGGTTGCCTGCACGAACGCCGTCTTCGGTGACCCGGCTTACAGGATCGCCAAGTCCTGCAGCTACAAGTAATTCGCGGGGCGTGTCCCCTTCCGAAAAACGCGGCCTCGTGCCGCGTTTTTTGTTTTGGAACGAACGGATCAGCGCCCGTTTGTGGCGTCAAAGTCGCATTAATAGTCCGCAATTACTCCAGATACAACTTTTACTCATAAAATAGTTTCCAGGACTGAACTTTTTCTGTACAGTCCACGAATGGGCTGGTCACCAGCACAAATTTTTTCGAAAAAAAATGCGGCGTGAACGCAACATCGACTTGATTTCGAAAATTTTTTTTCGTAGCCATTCCGACCACGGGTGTCAGCTCGGCACTTGCCAGTCAGATATGCATATTGTCACTCTGGCTCTGTCGATAAATTTTCCACCGGAAATTACATTCCATAGGGAAAAACCGTAAAAAGTCGTTTCAGGCTTCCTTTTTCTTGCATTGGATACTAGAAAAAGCGATCACAAAATGTTCTTTTGCTCTACTAAATAAGGCTAAAAGGAACAATAATTAGCCTCTTTTCAGGATTGCCGTTCAGCTATTTTCGGTTACACTTCGTTACAAACCGTCGATCTCAAACCTCGTATTCTGCAACTTTCCAGCAGGCACAACTGCTGACAGGCAATCGCTTACGAGGACATCGACATGCAACAAACCGCATCGCGCAACACCCAATTCTCTGCATCGCACCTGGCTGTTGCCGTCCTGATGGCGTTCGCAGGTGTGACCACTGCATCCGCAGCGACGCTGTCGGTTGGCCCGGGCAAGACCTACGCCAAGCCGTGCGCCGCGATCGCCGCCGCCAAGGATGGCGACGTTATCGAAATCACCGGCAACACCACGTATAGCGGCGATGTCTGCTACATCCTGCGCCACAACCTGACCATCCGCGGCGTCAACGGCCGTCCGAAGATCGATGCGGCCGGCAAGAACGCCGGTGGCAAAGGCATCTGGGTCGTCGACGGCAACAACCTGACCGTGGACAACGTCGAAATGTACGGCGCTAAAGTGCCCGACGCGAACGGCGCCGCGTTCCGCCTCGAAGCGGCCGGTTTCACGCTGCGTAACTCGTTCATCCACGACAACGAGAACGGTATCCTGGCGAACGCCAACGCGAACAGCGACGTCGTGATCGAGAACACCGAATTCGGCCACAACGGCGCAGGCGACGGCCAGTCGCACAACCTGTACATCGGCCACGTGAAGAGCCTGACGTTCCGCTACAACTTCTCGCACGACGCCAACGTCGGCCACAACCTGAAGTCGCGTGCGGACACCAACCTGATCGCGTACAACCGCTTCTCGAGCCTGAACCCGGGCGAGACGGGCAGCACCGCCGCCGGCAAGCCGTCGTACGAGATCGACCTGCCGAACGCCGGTACGTCCTACATCATCGGCAACATCATCCAGCAACCGGCATCGAACTCGAACCCGGCGATGCTGGCCTACGGTGAAGAAGGCGCGGTCAACGCCGGCAGCGACCTGTACGTCATCAACAACACGTTCCTGAACGACATGGGCAGCGGCGGTACGTTCATGTTCGTCAGCGGCAAGGTGCCGACCCCGGCCGTGGCCCAGAACAACATCTATGCCGGCGTGGGCACGTTCAGCACGCAGGGATCGACGATCGACAAGACGAACTACCGTTCGGCATCGCCGAGCTTCGCGAACCGCGCCGCGTACGACCTGCATCCGGTCGGCAGCGCGCTGGTGATCGATGCCGGTTCGGATCCGGGCGTGTCGGCCAAGGGCGTGTCGCTGAAGGCTGTCGCGCAGTACAAGGCTGTCGCCGCGGGCGAAGCCCGTCCGGTGGTCGGCCAGATCGACATCGGCGCGTACGAATCGCTGACCGCGCCGACCACGACGACCACGTCCTGGACCGCGTGCGGCAACGAAGGCTCGACCTGCGCGTTCAGCGGCACCCGTGAAGTCCGCTTCGGCGCGAACGGTGTGTACACGTCGAAAATGATCACCGCGTCGACCCCGTGCACGACCGCCGTGTTCGGCGATCCGATCCGCGGCGTTGTCAAGTCGTGCAGCTACGCCGGCACGACCACGGCGGCCGCGCCGGTGACCGGCACGCCGACCTTCACGGCCTGCGCCACCGAAAACGGCACCTGCTCGTTCACCGGCAAGCGTGAAGTCCGCTACGGCACCAGCACGATCTACACCTCGAAGGTCGTGACCGGTCCGGTCAAGTGCACCAACGCCGTGTTCGGCGACCCGGCACGCGGCCAGGTCAAGTCGTGCTCCTACTCGAGCGTGACGCAGTAATCGCTTTACCCGCACCATGAAAAAGGCCGCTTCGATGAACTGACCCCGTAAAGTTGGACGGTTAGTTTGCTAGGCAGCCAAGGCCTGAGTTCTGTATTGCACAGGACTCAGGCCTTTTAGTTTGAGTTTGATACGGTCGTGATTGTAATAATGGATGTACTCAACCAGGCCATCCCGTAACGCATCGACGCTGTCGAATTTGTTCAGGTAGAAGAACTCTGACTTGAGCACCCCGAAGAAGCTTTCCATGGCCGCGTTGTCATGGCAGTTGCCTTTGCACGACATGCTCTGCACGAGTTCCCGCTCCCGAAGCTGATGCTGGTAAGCCGGCATCCGATACTGCCATCCCTGGTCGCTGTGAAGCAGTGGCTTCTCATGAGGCTGCAGCTTGGCCAAGGCTTTCTTGAGCATTGAGCTCACCATGTCGAAGACGGGACGCTTGTTCATTTCGAAGGAAATGATTTCGCCGTTGTACAGGTCCAGCACGGGCGAGAGGTACAGCTTCTCGCCGACGACGTTGAACTCGGTCACGTCCGTCACCCACTTCCGATTGGCGGCATCAGCCTTGAATTGGCGTTGCAGTTCATTGGGCGCAGCTTGCCCCACTTCGCCCTTGAACGAGCGGTACTTCTTCGGTCGCACGAGCGATTTCAGCCCCAGTAATCCCATCAAACGCTGGACGAGCTTATGGTTGACTGGACTGCCTGACTGGCGAATCGCGGCGGTAACGCGTCGGTAGCCATAACGTCCCTTGTGGCGTTCGAAGACAGCTTTGATTGTCTCTTTCAGCTTCCCGTACTTGTCCTCCTGTCGCAGCAAACCCTGCTGATAATAGAAGGTGCTGCGCGGGAGCTGCGCCAGCTTGAGCAAACTGGCGATCGGGAACTGCTGCCTTAGTTCTTGCACTACTTGCGCTTTTTGCGCGGCGCTTGCTTTGGCCGGGCTTGAACTAAGGCCTGCAACTTTTTTACGTAAGCTAGCTCCATACGCAGTTGATTTACCTCGGCCAGCAAATCCTCGCGGCTGCGCTTGTCGTCATCCGGAGCCTGATCCGGCTTACTTGTGTCTGACGCCGTCATCGGCCTGGGTCTTCCTCTACGGCGTGGTTTCAACGCCTCGATGCCGCCCTCCTGGTACGCACGCTCCCACATGCTACCCATCGCATAACTGCGAATATCGAATCTGGCGGCAGTTTGATTAATCGAGAGCCGATTGTCCCACATGTGCTGCAACACAGACAGCTTGTACTCAGCGCTGTATCCGCTGGACTTCTTGCGCAAACCTGCCCCGCCGTGGAGCTGGTAGGCCGCGACCCACCGCTGCAAAATGACATGGCTACTTAACCCGTGCCGTCTTCCGATCGCACGGTAGCCTTCAGATGTGTCCGCTAGATAGTCCTGGACAACGGCGAGTTTGAACTGCTCGCTGTACTTGGCCATGAAAAAACCCCAAAAGTTGGTGTCCAACTTTTGGGGTTTAGTTCAATCGCGCGGCCGTTTTTATTGCACCGCGCGCCGCTCGGCGAACACCGCGCGCTTGGAGATCACGAAGTTGAACATCAGCGCCACCGCCGACCCGGCCACGACGCCGAGGAACAGGTTCAGCGTGCTGTGGTCGGTGAACCAGAGCCAGGTCTGGTAGACGGCCACGTTGATGAAGCCGCCCACGCCGGTGAACGCCAGATACTGCAGCCACTCGCGCACGGAGCCGGCGTCCTGCTTCACGAACGTGAAATGGCGGTTGACCTTCCACGTGACCGTGGCGGCCACGAGGAACGACACGATGCGCCCGCTCATGGGGCCGAGGCCCAGGCCCTTGACGACGGCGTACAGGACGCCGAAGTCGGTGACGAAGCCCAGCGCGCCGACGAGGCAGAAACGGAAGAACTGCTTCAAGCCTTTTTCTCGCGCGTGGCCCCGACCGACGGCACGGTCAGGTAGGCCAGGCGCTTCATTTCGCGCCGGCCATGGGTGACGGTGTCGAGCACGAGGCCGCAGGTGAGCGCCAGGAAGGCCAGCAGCATCATGCTGGCGGCCAGCACGGCGGTCGGCAGGCGCGGCACCAGGCCCGTCTCGAGATAGGTCACGAGCACGGGGATCGACACGCCGATCGACACCAGCGCCAGCAGCGCGAACAGGATCGTGAAGAACAGCAGCGGCCGCTCGTTCTTGAACAGCTTCGTGATCATCAGCAGGATGCGGAAACCGTCGCGGTAGGTCGACAGCTTGCTGGTGGAGCCTTCCAGGCGCGCGCCGTACGGCGTGTCCAGTTCGCCGATCGGCATGCGCAGCTGCAGCGCGTGCACGGTCAGCTCGGTCTCGGTCTCGAAGCCGTTCGACAGCGCCGGGAACGATTTCACGTAGCGCCGCGAGAACACGCGGTAGCCCGACAGGATGTCGGTGAAGCGGTTGCCGAACAGGTGCGCGACGAAGCCCGTGAACAGGGCATTGCCGAAACGGTGGCCGGCGCGGTAGGCGGCTTCCTCGGAGTCGACGCGGCAGCCGACGACCATGTCCAGGTTTTCCTCGACAAGCTTGGCGATCAGCGCCGGGGCGCTCGCGGCGTCGTAGGTGATGTCGCCGTCGCACATCAGGTAAATGTCGGCATCGATGTCGGCGAACATGCGGCGCACGACGTTGCCCTTGCCCTGCAGGGTCTCGGCGCGCACGATGGCGCCCGCGGCCGCTGCCACTTCGGACGTGCGGTCCTTGGAATTGTTGTCGTAGACGTAAATCCGCGCCTGCGGAAGTTCGCGCCGGAAGCCTTCGACGACGGCGCCGATGGCGGCCTCCTCGTTATAACAAGGCAGGATCACTGCGATGTCGAGGCCGGCATATGCGGCGCGGGCCGCTTCGATCGGCAATACATTGGTTTTCAGTGTGGAAGGCATGCTGCGTCCTCGCTGCGGATACTGTTGTGTGACGGGTGAACTGGGATTACTGCAATTTGGTGAGCGCCGTCGCCTTGGCCGGCAGGCCCATGTTGCGGACGGCCGCGATGTCGGGCCGGGCCGGGGCGACGGCGTCGTAGACTTCGGTGACGCCCGACCGGTACTGGTGCGGCAGGGTCTGGCCGAGCCGGAAGCCGGAATCGGCGCGCGCCAGTGCCGCGCGCACCTGGGCACTGTGCGGATAGGCGTCCTTGCCGCCCTCGCGCACGATGACAACGTGCTGGACGCCCAGCCGGTGCAGTTCGGCCAGCACGTCCGCGGTGTCGTGGTACTTGAGGGTATAGGTGGTGCCCATGAAATTCGAGTCGGCCAGCAGCTTCGATGCGCGCACGACGTAGCCGCGCAGCGCGCTGTCGTGCACGGCCATGTCGGCGATGAACCAGCCTTCGGTGGAGGCGCTGCCGTCGATGACGGTCAGCACGGGTTTGGCGGCGGCCAGGCGGTCGGTCACGGCGGCGATGCCGGTATCGGCCTTCGGCGCGCGCTGGACCAGGTGCACGATGCCCGGCACGGCCATCACGACGGCCAGCGCGGCGAGCGCCGGTGCGGGCGTGCCCGCGCGCAGAAGGGAGGGCAAATGAGCCAGCAGGCGCACGGCACCGAGCACGGCCAGCACGACGACGGCCGGCAGCGCGGGCGCCATGTAGCGTTCGACGATGTCGACCGGCACCAGCGACTGCAGCAGCAGGGTCGCCAGCAGCAGGCTGATCACGGCGCTGACGATCGTCCAGCGTTGCGGCGCCGCGCGGCGTGCGCGGAACTCGGCCACGATGGCGTACAGGGCCAGCAGGCCGCCGACGGGCGTCACGTTCCGCCCCAGGGCCTGCAAGTTGTACAGCAGCGCCTTCGTCGCATACGGCAGGCCCGCCTGATAGTTGAAACCGTCGGCGGCGATCTTGGCCGTCAGCATGTACCACGGCACGACGATGGCGGCCGCCAGCGCGGCGGCGACGTACAGCCGCACCGACAGCAGCAGTTTCCAGTTGGCCGTCAGCAGGATGTGGAAGACGGGAACGAACACGACGAGCCAGCCGTTGCCCTTGACGAGCACGGCCGTTGCGGCGAGCAGCGCGAACCCGAGCGCACTGCCCCAGCCGGGACGCACGCTGAACGCGATCCAGACGGCGGTGGCGGCGACCAGGCAGGCGGTCAGCGGCTGGTCCGCCATGAACATCACGTGGCCTTCGAGCACCAGCGGCGTCACCGCGTAGACGAGCGCGCCGGCCAGCGCGGCGCGGCGGTCGGCCAGCATGGACAGCGCCGCGGCGACGCCGATCGCCGGCAGTGCGGCGAACAGGACGTTGACGGCGAAGATCACCGGCAAGGTCGGCGGCAGCACGAGGAACACGAGACCGAGGATGCCGTAATAGGCCGGTGGCCAGTGCCCGATCGAGATTTTCGGATAATGGACGTAGAAATCGGTGGCCGCGCCCATCGGATTGCTGCCGAAATGGCGGGCAATGTAATCGGAGACAAAATACCCGTTGAGGAAGTGCGACGGTTCATCCGCCCCGGAAAAACCGGACTGGTACGACTTCGCCATGAACACGGCCAGCGCGCCGACGAGGACGGCGCACAAATAAGCCAGGCAAAGGAACCGGGACGAGGGTTTCTGGAAAACCGCTTGCATGAATGTCGGGGAAAGGTCAACGATGGGACAGCGTCGCGAACTTTAGCATATTTGCAAGCTTTAAGAGCATCAAGTTGTAACCATGTTGTATTTGCGACCGCTAACAACGACAACGCCATCCCCGGGACTGCGGGATGGCGTTGGGGCCGGAATTACCAGATGATGACGCGCTCCTGCGGCGCCAGGTACATCTTGTCGCCCTGCTTGACCTTGAAGGCGTCGTAGAAGCCCGGCTGGTTGCGCAGCGTGCCGTTGGCGCGGAACTGGCCCGGCGAGTGCGGGTCGGTCTTCACCTGCACGATCTGCTGCTGCTCACGCATCTTGGTGCGCCACACCTGGGCCCAGCCCATGTACAGGCGCTGTTCGCCCGTCAGGCCGTCGATCACGGGCGCCTTCTTGCCCTTCAGCGAGATCTTGTAGGCTTTATAAGCGATCGCGAGACCTGAGTTGTCGGCGATGTTCTCGCCCAGCGTCAGTTCGCCGTTCACGTGGTAGCCCTTGATCGGCTCGAACTGGTTGTACTGGTTCACCAGCATCTTGGTCTTGGCCTCGAAGTTCTTGTGATCGGCCGCCGTCCACCAGTCGCGCAGGTTGCCGTCGCCGTCGTACTGGGCGCCCTGGTCGTCGAAGCCGTGGCTGATCTCGTGGCCGATCACGGCGCCGATGCCGCCGTAGTTCACGGCATCATCCGCATTCGCGTCGAAAAACGGCGGCTGCAGGATCGCGGCCGGGAAGACGATCTCGTTCATCTCCGGGTTGTAATACGCGTTGATGGTCTGCGGCGTCATGCCCCACTCGTCGCGGTCGATCGGCTTGCCCAGCTTGTTCAGCTCGCGGTTGTACTCGACGTCGCGCGAACGCATCACGTTGCCCACCAGGTCGTCACGCGACACGACGAGGGCCGAGTAATCCTTCCACTTGTTCGGGTAGCCGATCTTCGGCGTGAACTTGGCCAGCTTGGCCTGCGCTTCCTTCTTGGTCGCCGGCGACATCCAGTCCAGCTTGTCGATGCTCTGCTTGTAGGCGACCAGCAGGTTCTTGACCAGCGCTTCCATGCGCGCCTTGCGCTCCGGCGGGAAGTACTCGGCCACGTACAGCTTGCCCAGCGACTCGCCCTGCGAACGCTCGATCGCGCCCACGCCACGCTTCCAGCGCGGTTCCATCTCCTTCACGCCCGACAGCGTCTTGCCGTAGAAGTCGAAGCGTTCGTCGACGAAGGCCTTGTTCAGGTAGTTCGCGTACGCGTCCACCAGGTGCATCGTCAGGTAGGCCTTCCAGGTGTCCAGCGAGGTCTTGTTGGAGATCTCGGCGAAGCCTTTCAGGTAGGTCGGCTGGCTGACGATCACATAGGTCGTCTTGCCGGCGATGCCGGTGGCCTGCAGGTAGCCGTTCCAGTCGTAGTCCGGCGCGACCTTGCCCATGTCGGCCAGCGGCACCTTGTTGTAGGCCTTGATCGGGTCGCGCAGTTCGACCTTGGTCCACTGCACCTTGGCCAGCTCCGTCTCGAAGTCGACGATCGCCTTCGCGTTGGCGGCGGCATTCTTGTCGCCGGCCAGCGCCAGCGTCTTCTCGACGTGCGTCAGGTACTTGGCCTTCGCGTCGGCCAGCTTGGCGTCGTCCGCCTTCAGGTAGTAGTCGCGGTCCGGCATGCCGAGGCCACTTTGATAGATGTCGGCGACGTACTTGGTCGAATCCTTGTTGTCCTGGTGGATGCCGAAATCGTACGGCACGTTCACGCCGATCTTGCCCAGGTGCGCCAGCAGCGCGGGCAGCTCGGACTTGTCCTTCAGCGCCGCGATCTTCGCCAGTTCGCCGTTCAGCGGGGTGATGCCGAGCTGCTCGAGCTTCGCTTCGTCCATGAAGCTGGCGTAGTAATCGCCGATGCGCTGGGCGTCGGTGCCCTTGGCCGGGTTGCCGGCGGCGGCTTTCTCGATGATGCCGCGCAGCTGCGGCAGCGTGTCGTCGCGCAGCTTGGCGAACGAGCCCCAGCTCGATTTGTCGGCCGGGATCTCGACCGTCTTCATCCACTTGCCGTTCAGGTATTCATAGAAATCGTCCTGCGGGCGCACGGCCGGATCGATGTATTCGGTGGCGACGCCGGCGGCCAGGGTCTGGCCCTTCTTGATGGCCGTGTTCTTGGCGGCGGCGCCTTCCGCCGCATGGCCGGCGTTGGCAAGCAGCGCCAGGGTCAGGGCGCTCAACAGGGTGTGCTTCTTCATCATCTCTTCATCTCCCTCGGGTTGTTATGGGTGGGATGGTGGGTTGCCGGCGGGGGTACCGCCGGCTTCGATTATCGCTGATGGCGATCCGTTTTGTTACCAAATCGTGACGCGCTGCTCCGGCGGCAGGTACATCTTGTCGCCTTCCTTCACGCCGAATGCCTCGTAGAACGCGGCCTGGTTGCGCAGCGTGCCGTTGGCGCGGAACTGGCCCGGCGAGTGCGGGTCGGTCTTCACCTGCACGATCTGCTGCGCCTCGCGCATCTTCGAGCGCCACACCTGGGCCCAGCCCATGAAGAAGCGCTGGTCGCCCGTGAGGCCGTCGATGACAGGGGCCTGCTGGCCGTGCAGCGAGATTTTATAAGCCTTGTACGCGATGGCAAGGCCCGAGTTGTCGCCGATGTTTTCGCCCAGCGTGAGGGCGCCGTTGACGTGGTAGCCCGGCAGCGGCTCGAAAGAGTCGTACTGCTTCACCAGCATGTCGGTCTTGGCCTTGAAGCGCGCCTGGTCGTCCGCCGTCCACCAGTTGCGCAGATTGCCCTCGCCGTCCGACTGGCTGCCCTTGTCGTCGAAGCCGTGGCCGATCTCGTGGCCGATCACGGCGCCGATGCCGCCGTAGTTGACGGCGTCGTCCGCGCTCGCATCGAAGAACGGCGGCTGCAGGATCGCGGCCGGGAACACGATCTCGTTCATGCGCGAGTTGTAGTACGCGTTCACCGTCTGCGGCGTCATGCCCCACTCTTCGCGGTCGATCGGCTTGCCCAGCTTGTCGATGTTGCGGTTGTAGGCGAAGGCCGCGGCGCGCATCACGTTGCCGACCAGGTCATCCTTCCTGACGCTCAGGCGGGTGTAATCGCGCCACTTGTTCGGATAGCCGATCTTCGGCGTGAACTTCGCCAGCTTGGCCTGGGCTTCCTTCCTGGTCTCCGGGCCCATCCAGTCCAGCTGGTCGATCGATTCCCGGTACGCGGCGAGGACGTTCTTGACGAGTTCCTCCATGCGCGCCTTGCGCTCCGGCGGGAAGTATTTCGCCACGTATTCGCGGCCCAGCGCCTCGCCCAGCGCGCCCTCGACGACGGACACGCCGATCTTCCAGCGCGGACGGTTGACGTCCGCGCCGGTCAGCGTCTTGCCGTAGAAATCGAAGTCCGCGTCGACGAACGCCTTCGACAGGTAAGGCGCGTATTCGCGCAGCAGCTGCCACTGGAAATACGCCTTGACCGTCTCGATGTCGGTGTCGGCGAGGAGCTTGTCGAAGGCCCGCAGGTAAGTCGGCTGGCCGACGATCACGTAATCGACCTTGTTGCCCACGCCGGCGGCGCCGAACGCGGTCTTCCAGTCATAACCCGGCGTCAGCGCGGTGAGCTGCGCCACGTCCATCTTGTTGTAGTTCTTGTTCGGATCGCGCAGTTCGACCTTCGTCCACTGCGCCTTCGCCAGTGCCGTCTCGAACGCGACGATGGCCTTCGCCTTCGCGTCCGCCTCCTTGTCGCCGGCGAGCGCCAGGATCTTCGCGACGTGCTGTTCGTACTTCGCCTTGGCCGCGGCCATCTTCGCGTCGTCCGCCTTCAGGTAGTAGTCGCGGTCCGGCATGCCGAGGCCGCCCTGGCGGATGTAGGTGGCGTACTTCGTCGACGCTTTCGCATCCTGCGCCACGCCGATGCCGTACGGCGTCGCGACACCGATTTTAATGAGGTGCGCAATCAGGTCCGGCACGCCCTTCTTGTCCTTCAGCGTGCGGATGCGCTGCAGTTCGCCCGTCAGCGGCTTGTAGCCCTGCGTCTCCAGCTTCTTCTCGTCCATGAAGCTCGTGTACAGGTCGGCGATCTTTTGCGCGTCCGTGCCGGCCTTCTTGTGCGGATCCTTCTGGTCCGCTTCGATGATGCCGAGGAGCTGCGGCTGCGTGTCCTCGCGCAGCTTCATGAAGGTGCCCCAGCTCGAGCGGTCGGCGGGGATCTCGGTCGTCTTGAGCCACTTGCCGTTCAGGTAAGTGAAGAAATCGTCCTGCACGCGTACGCTCGGGTCGATGTATTGCGTGTCGATGCCGGCGCGGTCCGCCGCCGCGGTTGCCGCGGAGACGAAGGTGGTCAGCATGGAAAAGGTCAGGGTACTGAGAAGGTAACGTTTCACGAGGGGTCCTTGTGTGCTGCGGTGTGGCTTGTGGCCATCCGCGAATGTAACACGGCCCAGTGTGCCGATACACCGGGCCGCCGTCGCCGCGCTCTGCACGAGAATCGCTGGCGGCGGGCTCTTGAGGACTTCGCTGGTGCTCATGACTATCGTTGTTATCGGTTGCGCGGCGGCACCAATTTTAGCGGGGAAGGATAGTCGAATCAGCGACGGGCGGCGGATTTTTACTTAACGATACATTGTATGTACGCCTCAGCCGCCGAGATTGATCGACGCGCCGCCGGGGCCGCCCATGCCGCCGCCCATGCCGCCACGCCCGTGACCACCCATGCCGCCCGGACGGCCGCCGCCGCGCTCCCCGCCACGTTCGCCGCCGCGCTCGGTGCCCGAACGCCCCTCCGGCACCACGCGCATCAACTGCTCGCCCATGAACGTCGCGACCTGGGCGCGCTGCTTGTCGTCGAGCGCATCGTTCACTTCCAGCCACGCTTCGCGCAGCTGCTTGTCCTCGGTATTGGTCGCCGCGGCTTCCGCCTCGACGGCCCGGTTCAGGTCGCGCAATTCGACCTCCGGCTTCGCCAGCAGCGTCTTCGCCTGTTCCTGCAGCGCCTCGCGGCGGCGCTGGCGCTCGCGCAGGATGGAGCGCGAACGGCCTTCCACCTGGTTCCACAAGGTCTGCTGGTTCGGGGTCAGGTTCAGGGATTTCTTTACGTCGGCGGACATGAACAGCAGATCCTCGACGCGCATGTCCATCAGCGGGACGGCGAACGAAGGGACGGCGCTGCCGATGGCGAGCGCGCACAGGACAGCGCGGGCGAACCGGGTCGTGATCATCTTTGGGCTCCGGGCAGAAAAAAGCCCACGGTGGGGGAACCGTGGGCAAAGACCACTTCAAGAGTGGAGAGAGAGAGAAAAACTGATAAGAACTATATGCTCCGCCCCCCACCCTGTCCGGGCACTTTACAAATGCTTACGCCGTGTTTGCCGGGAGATACAAGGATTAACAAGAACCCCGAGGTCGTATTTACGGCGGGTACTTACAGCGGCAGGTGCCGGCTCCACCCATCGGCCATCGCCCGCGCGAGATCCGCATGATTCGCGTGCCGGCTGGCGCGGTCGCGCTCGCGGCAAAAGGCCTCGTCGCGGTTGAACAGCGACGCCGCCAGGCCGCGGCCGGCCAGCGTGATGCCCGCCGTCTTCTGGAAGCGCAGCGCGGTGAACGCTTGCAGGGCCTGGCCCACATCGCCCGGATGCGCGTCGATGCGGTTCGCCAGGTGCCACGCGTCTTCCAGCGCCTGGCACGCGCCCTGGCCGGACGTGGGCAGGGCCGCGTGGGCCGCGTCGCCGATCATGACCAGGTTGTCCCGGTGCCAGGTCGGCACGGGATCGTGGTCGTGCACATAGATCTTGTTGATGCGCGCGGCGGGCGTGGTGGCGACGATGCGCCGTACCGGTTCCGGCCAGTCCGCGAAGAGGCGCTGCAGCTCGTCCCGATAAGCGTCCGGATCGCGCGTGCCGATCGTGGCCTGCGCCGCGCCGCCGGCCCAATACGCCTTGTCGCGCGCGACGGGCACGATGCCGAAGCGTTCGCCCGTGCCCCAATAGTCCGAGATCGTGTCCACGTCGAACTCGCCCTCGCAGACGCCGATCCAGTTGATGAAGCCCTGGTAGATGGGCGCATTGCCGCCCGTGACGTAGCGGCGGGCGCACGATGCCATGCGGCCGTCGGCGCCGACGACGAGATCCGCCGTCAAGGTCGTCCCGTCGTCGAAGTGGACGACCGCACCCGGTTCGATGCGCGCGACGTTGCGGCCATACCGGACGGCGACGCCCAGCGCCTGCAGCCGCGCCGACAGGATGCGCTGGAAATCGCTCCTGAGGATGGACAGGCTGGGATAGCCCATCCGCGCGTCGATCAGGCCGATGTCCAGCGCGCCGAGGTCCGCGCCGGCACGCGACAGGCGACGCATCGCGCGCGGGCGGCCGGCGACACCCGCCACGCCACCGCCGAGAATGGCTATGTGCATGTGAATAAAAAAGGCTGCCGCGGCAGCCTTTTCAACGAGGGTCGAACGCAGGTCAGGTGTTGAGCTGCTCGGCGTCGCCCAGTTTGTCCTTGTACGAATCGAAGATCTTGACCAGCGCGTCGCGCATGGAGACCTGCGGCTTCCAGCCCAGTTCCGAGACCGTGTTCTCGATCTTCGGCACACGGTTCTGCACGTCCTGGTAGCCGGTGCCGTAGTAGGCGCCCGAGCTCGTTTCGACCAGCTTCACCTGCTTGGCCGTCTCGCGGTATTCCGGATACTCGGCAGCCAGGTCCAGCATCATGCCGGCCAGTTCGCGGATCGAATAATTGTTGACCGGGTTGCCCACGTTGAAGATCTTGCCGGTGGCCTTGCCGTCCTTGTTCTCGATGATGCGCATCAGCGCGTCGATGCCGTCGTCGACATAGGTGAACGAACGCTTCTGCTGGCCGCCGTCGACCAGCTGGATCGGTTCGCCGCGCACGATGTGGCCCAGGAACTGGGTCAGCACGCGCGAGGAGCCCTCTTTCGGCGTGTGGATCGAATCCAGGCCGGCGCCGATCCAGTTGAACGGACGGAACAGCGTGAAATTCAGGCCTTCCATGCCGTAGCCCCAGATCACGCGGTCCATCAGCTGCTTGGCGCAGGCGTAGATCCAGCGCGGCTTGTTGATCGGGCCGTAGACCAGTTCCGAGTTCTCCGGATCGAATTCCGAGTCCGGGCTCATGCCGTAGACTTCCGACGTCGACGGGAAAATCAGGTGTTTCTTGTACTTGGCGGCCGAGCGGACGATCGGCAGGTTCGCCTCGAAGTCCAGTTCGAAGACGCGCAGCGGCTCCTTCACGTACGTCGACGGCGTCGCGATCGCCACCAGCGGGAGGATCACGTCGCACTTCTTGACGTGGTACTCGACCCACTCCTTGTTGATGGTGATGTCGCCTTCAAAAAAGTGCATGCGCGGATGGTCCAGCAGATGCGCGATCCGCTCGGAGTTCATGTCCATGCCATACACTTCCCAATCGGTCGTCTCCAGGATGCGCTTGGAGAGATGGTGGCCGATAAAACCGTTGACGCCGAGGATGAGGACTTTTTTCATTTCAGGTAGGAAACATTTTCACGTATCGCCCGATTATACCACCGCGCAAATTCACGCAAACCCGCCTCCAGTGACGTCGTGGGTTTGTAGCCGACCCAGTCCTGCAGCTTGCTGGTATCGGCGTGCGTGGCCGGCACGTCGCCCGGCTGCATCGGCTGGAAGTCCAGCGTCGCCTTGACATCGAGCGCGCCTTCCAGCGTGCGAATGAAGTCCAGCACCTGCACCGGCGTCTGGTTGCCGATGTTGAAGATGGCGTGCGGCGGCTTGCCTTCCGGTTTGGTCGGCTTGAACAGCAGACGGACGACGCCTTCGACGATGTCGTCGATATAGGTGAAGTCGCGGTACAGCTTGCCTTCGGCGAACACGGGGATCGCCTCGCCCGCCAGCATCTTGCGCGCGAAGCTGAAATAGGCCATGTCCGGGCGGCCCCACGGTCCATACACCGTGAAGAAGCGCAGGCCCGTCGTCGGAATGCCGTACAGATGGCTATACGAATGGGCCATCAGCTCGTTCGACTTCTTCGTCGCGGCATACAGCGACACGGGCGCGTCGGTGACGTCATCCTCGCTGAACGGCGTCTTGGCGTTGGCGCCGTAGACGCTGCTGCTGCTCGCGTACAACAGGTGCTCGACCTTGTGGTTGCGGCACGCTTCCAGCATGTGGCCGAACGCGACGAGATTCGCCTGTACGTACGCGGCCGGGTTCTTCAGCGAATAGCGCACGCCGGCCTGGGCGGCCAGGTGCACGACGAGCGCCGGTTTCACGCGCTCGAACAGCGCGGCCACCTGCTCGCCGTCGCTCAGTTCGACGGTCTCGCAAGTCACGCCGGCCGGTTTCAACAGCGCCTCGACGCGGTGGTGCTTCAGCGCCGGGTCGTAGTAATCGTTGAAGTTGTCGCAGCCGACCACGGTGTGACCCATGGCGGTCAGGCGCACCGCCACCGCGCTGCCGATGAAGCCGGCGGCGCCGGTGACGAGGATCGTTCCCTTGTTGCTCACTGCGTCCGTCATTGCTCGACTTTCCCCGAACGGCGGCCGATGCCTTCGTAGACGAGGCCGGCGGCGGCGAAGGCGTCCGGATCGTAGATGTTACGACCGTCGAACACGGCCTTCAGTTTCAGGTTCTCGGCCAGGAACGGCAGGTCCGGCGCGCGGAATTCCTTCCATTCCGTGACCAGCACGAGCACGTCCGCGCCTTCGACGGCCTGTTTGGCCGACTCGACGATGCGCAGACGGGTATTGCACAGGTCCTCGCCATGCTCGGCCACCAGGACACGCTTCGCCTCGGTGCTGGCGACCGGGTCGTAGGCGACCACGTTGGCGCCCGCGTCGAACAGCGACTTGACCAGGATGCGGCTCGGCGCTTCGCGCATGTCGTCCGTATTCGGCTTGAACGACAGGCCCCACAGGGCGATCGTCTTGCCGTTCAGGTTGTTTGCGCCGCCGAAGAAGCGCACCAGCTTCGTGAACAGCACGTTCTTCTGTTCTTCGTTGACCTTCTCGGTCGCGGTCAGCAGGTGCAGCTGCTTGTCATGGTCGGACGCGGTCTTGATCAGCGCCTTGACGTCCTTCGGGAAGCAGGAACCGCCATAGCCCATGCCGGCGTACAGGAAGTCCGGACCGATGCGCGGGTCCATGCCGATGCCCAGGCGCACGGCCTCGATGTCGGCGCCCAGCAGTTCGGACAGGTTGGCCAGCTCGTTCATGAAGCTGATGCGGGTGGCCAGCATCGCGTTCGCCGCGTACTTCGTCAGCTCGGCGCTGCGGATGTCCATCTCGACGAATTTCTCGTGGTTGCGGCTGAACGGCGCGTACAGCTGGCGCATCTGCTTGCCGGCTTCGGCGTCGTCGAAACCGACCACGATGCGGTCCGGCTTCATGAAGTCGTCGATGGCGGCGCCTTCTTTCAGGAATTCGGGGTTGCTGACGACATGGAACGCGACGTTCACACCGCGTTTCTCCAGTTCGCCCGCGATGGCGCGTTTCACTTTTTCAGCGGTGCCGACGGGCACGGTCGACTTGTCGACGATCACGGCCGGCTTCGTCAGGCGCTCGCCGATGCTGCGCGCGGCCGAGAGGATGTGGGTCAGGTCGGCGCTGCCGTCTTCGTCCGGCGGCGTACCGACGGCCAGGAAGATGATGTCGGCGTGGCTGACGGCGTCGTCGTAGTTCGACGAGAACAGCAGGCGGCCGGCGGCGGCGTTGCGCTGGACGAGGTTGTCCAGGCCGGGTTCGTGGATCGGGATGACCCCGTCCTTCAACATCGTGATCTTGCGCGTATCGACGTCCAGGCACAGCACGGTGTTGCCGACGTCGGCGAAGCAGGCGCCAGACACCAGTCCGACGTAACCAGTCCCGATAACTGAAATTTTCATGATCTTCTACAGATTGAGGTAAGGGACCATGGGACGCCCGCGCTGCATGCCGGTTCGCCTCATGAGGGAGTGGGCCGGAGGACTTGCCGCCGGGTTAATAACTAGACGAATTTATCACAGATTTCTGGCGAGCACGCTACACGTTTGCTTTTTTGCTATTAAACTGGAGGACGTTCCGTTAGAAAAGCCAAGTAATTGCAATCTATTACATAATAGATGCTACGCTCTGCTATTCCGCCCTGCGCACATCGTCGATGAAGCTCCTTACATTCAGTTCCCTCTTCCCGAACACGGTCAAACCCAGCCACGGCATCTTTGTCGAGACAAGATTGCGTTACCTGCTCGCCAGCGGCCAGGTCGAATCGAAAGTCGTCGCGCCCGTGCCCTGGTTCCCGTCGCAGCACCCGCGTTTCGGCGACTACGCGGCCTTTTCCAAGGTGCCGGCGCGTGAAACCCGCTACGACATCGAGGTCACGCACCCCCGCTACCTCGTCATTCCGAAGGTCGGGATGACCGCGGCGCCGTGGCTGATGGCCCAGGCCTGCAAGAAAGAGATCGGGCGCATCATCGACGAGGGCTATGACTTCGACGTCATCGACGCGCACTATTTTTATCCGGACGGCGTCGCCGCGGTGATGCTGGGCAAGTACTTCAACAAGCCCGTCGTCATTACGGCCCGCGGTACCGACATTAACCTGATTCCGCAGTTCACGCTGCCGAGAAAGCAGCTCATGTGGGCGGCAAACAACGCGGCCGGCATGATCACGGTGTGCCAGGCATTGCGCGAAGAAATGATCGGCCTCGGCATTCCGGGCGACCGCATCGTCTCGCTGCGCAACGGCGTCGACCTGCAGCGCTTCGTGCCGATGGACCGCGCGGCCGCGCGCGCCCAGCTGGGCATCGACGGCTTCACCGTCATTTCCGTCGGCGTGCTCGACCCGCGCAAGGCGCACGACCTGACCATCGGCGCGCTGCCGATGCTGCCGGACGTGAAACTGCTCATTGCCGGCATCGGACCGGAGCGCAAGAAGCTGGAAGCGCTGGCCGCCAGCCTGGGCGTGACCGACCGCGTCAAATTCCTCGGCGCCGTCGCACAGACCGAGCTCAAGCATTACTACAACGCGGCCGATGCGATGATCCTCGCGTCCAGCCGCGAAGGCTGGGCCAACGTGCTGCTCGAGTCGATGGCCTGCGGCACGCCGGTCGTTGCATCCAACGTGTGGGGCACGCCGGAAGTCGTGGCCAGGCCGGAAGCCGGCGTGCTGATGAAGGAACGCACGGCGAAAGGCATCGCCGAGGCGCTGACGGAACTGCGCAGCAGCTACCCGGACCACGCGGCCACCCGCCGCTATGCCGAGGGTTTCAGCTGGGACGACACGACCAACGGGCAACTGACGTTGTTTTCGCGCATCATCAACAGCCGCGGCAGCTTGCCGGCCGGCAAGCGCGCCGTCGCCTGACGGGACTCCCGCGCATCCCGGCGTCGCACCGGGGCCGCGGGAGGGTTATACTGGACCGCAGTCCCCTTTCGCTCATCGCCCATGCGCTCCAGCTTCAAGAACGTTGCCCTGGTCACCCTCGGTGTGATCCTCGGGGTCGGCGTCACGATGCAATATTCGGCCCTGGCCCACAAGCCGGTGGACGGCATGCCCATCGAGGGCCTGCACCAGCTGGCGCATGCCTACAACACGATCAAGGCCGACTACGTCGAGCCCGTCGAAGACCGCAAGCTCCTCACGCAGGCCGTCTCCGGCATGGTGGGCGCGCTCGACCCGCACTCGGCCTACCTGGACCGCAAGGCCTACCGCGAACTGCGCGAAGGGACCGAAGGCAAATTCGTCGGCCTGGGCATCGAGATCAACCAGAGCGAAGAAGGCTATGTCCGCATCGTCACCCCGATCGAGGACGCCCCGGCCGCCCGCGCCGGCATCCAGGCGGGCGATTTGATCACGCACGTCGACGGCGCGGCGGTGAAGGACATGGACCTCGACGAGGCCATCAAGCGCATGCGCGGCGAGCCGCACACGAAGGTCGTGCTCACGGTGCTGCGCAAGAACGCCCCGGCGCCGCTGTCGTTCACGATCGTGCGCGACGAGATCGTGCAGAAGAGCGTGAAGGGCAAGATCGTCGCGCCCGGCTACGCGTGGGTGCGCGTGTCGCAGTTCCAGGAACCGACCGTCGAGGATCTCGCGAATAAACTGGCCGCGCTCGCGCGCGCGGAACCGAACCTGAAAGGTCTCGTGCTCGACCTGCGCAACGACCCGGGCGGCCTGCTGCAGGGCGCGATTGGCGTCTCCGCCGCGTTCCTGCCGAAGAATGCCGAGATCGTCTCGACGAACGGCCAGCTGGACGATTCGAAGGCCCGCTTCTACGGCAGCCCCGAGTACTACCTGCTCAGCCGCGGCAACGATCCGCTCGACAAGGTGCCGGACCTGTATAAAACGATTCCGATGGTCGTCCTCGTGAACACGGGTTCGGCATCGGCATCGGAAATCGTCGCGGGTGCGCTGCAGGACCATAAACGCGCCGCCATCGTCGGCAGCCAGACGTTCGGCAAGGGTTCGGTGCAGACGATCCGCCCGCTGGCCGGCGACACCGCGGTGAAACTGACGACCGCACGCTATTACACGCCCAGCGGCCGCTCGATCCAGGCGCGCGGCATCGTGCCCGACGTCCCCGTCGACGAGAACGCCGACGGCGACGGCCTGAACGCCCTGCGCATGCGCGAAGCCGACCTGCAGCACCACCTCAAGAACGACACCAGCCGCGCGGGCGAGGAAGCGACGAACCACGACGACATCGAGGAGCAGATGCGGATCCTCGCCGCCGAACGCACCCGCAAGCCGCTGGAATTCGGCAGCGCGGACGATTTTCAGTTGACCCAGGCGCTGCACCATCTGCAAGGCCTGCCCGTACAGTTATCCAAACGCGCCACGCCGCCCGCCTCGCTCGCCCAACAGGCTCACTGATTCCGCACAACGCCTGTACTGACGGGCTTCCTGTGGAATGGACCCTCGGTTCCCACCGTCAGTACGATTGTGTAGAATCGCCTGATTCAGGGAGTGTTGCCTCCCGTTATAGTCTATGAAAGCTAGTCAAACATGAAACCTGTCGTCATCAGCGGCACCGGCCTGTTCACGCCACCGAATTCGATCTCCAACGATGAGCTGGTGACGGCGTTCAACCAGTACGTCGAGCTGTTCAACGCGGAGCACGCCGGGAAGATCGCGGCCGGCGAGGTTACCGCGCTGGAACCGTCCAGCAGCGCCTTCATCGAAAAAGCGTCGGGTATCAAGTCGCGCTACGTGATGGAAAAGGCCGGCATCCTCGATCCCACGCACATGACGCCGCGCATCAAGGAGCGCGCCGACGAGGAACTGTCGCTGCAGGCCGAGATCTGCGTCGCCGCCGCCCGTGAAGCCCTCGCGCGCGCGGGCCGCACGCCGGCCGACATCGACATGGTCCTCGTCGCCGCCAGCAACATGCAGCGCGCCTACCCGGCGATGGCTGTCGAGGTGCAGGAAGCGCTCGGCATCGACGGCTACGGCTTCGACATGAACGTGGCCTGCTCGTCCGCCACGTTCGCGATCCAGACCGCCGCCGCCGCCGTCCAGACGGGCCAGGCGCGCGCCGTGCTCGTGCTCGATCCGGAAATCACGAGCGCCCACCTGAACTTCCGCGACCGCGACAGCCATTTCATCTTCGGCGACGCGTGCACCGCGATGGTCATCGAAGCGGCCGACACGGCCACGAGCGCCCACCAGTTCGAGATCCTCGATTCGAAACTCAAGACGAAGTTCTCGAACAATATCCGCAACAACTACGGCTTCATGAACCGTTTCGACGAAGACGGTATCGGCCAGCCCGATAAACTGTTCCGCCAGCAGGGCCGCAAGGTGTTCAAGGAAGTGTGCCCGATGGCGGCCGCGATGATCCGCGACACCGTCGAGCACGCGGGCCTGAAGATCGAGGACATCTCCCGTTTCTGGCTGCACCAGGCGAACCTGAGCATGAACCAGCTGATCGCGCGCACCCTGCTGGGCCGCGACGCCACGCCGGACGAAGCGCCGGTGATCCTCGACCGCTACGCGAACACGTCGTCGGCCGGCTCGATCATCGCATTCCACTCGCACCAGGACGACCTGCCCAGCGGCGCCAACGGCGTCATTTGCTCGTTCGGCGCCGGCTATTCGATCGGCTGCGTCGTCGTGCGTAAAAGGTAGTTCCAGTCCTACAAAGGTGCGCTCCCTCTTCCTCTGGAATAGCCCGTTCCCCGCGCGCATGATCCTCTTGTCAGCCCAGCTCACAGGAGGATCAAATGTCGAAACAAAAAGGACCGGACACCACGCGTTCGCGCGGCATCGCCAAGGAAAAAACCGTCACCGTCGCGGAAGACAGCCAGCAGCCGCGCGCGCCGGGCTGGGTGGCGCCGGGTGGGGCCAACGTCCAGTCGGCCAATATCGAACAGCAGGGCGCATCGCTGCGCGCGCGCGGCTCGCTGCAGGGTAGTCTCAACGACAACGTGGGCGGCCAGCGCGGCGGTCCCGGCGCCCAGCAGGCCGGCTGGAGCGCCCGCCAGAGCGCCCAGCGCATGCAGGCGCGCGGCGAAGAAGACCGCCTGAACGCATCGCGCCAGTCGGGCTACGGCGGCATGGAACAGCAACAGAAAGGCGGCTCGCTGGAATCCTCGACGGGCTCCCGGCAGAGCGACCTCGACACGCCGCGCCAGGGTGACCAGACGGCGCAGCCGGCGTCGGATTCCCGCAGCAAGAAGAGCAAGAAACGCAGCAGCTAGGACCCGGCGGCTCGTCTTATAAACGCGCCGCCAGCTCCGCGCCTTCGCGGATCGCCCGCTTCGCATCCAGTTCGGCCGCCAATGCCGCGCCGCCGATCTTGTGGAATGCGGGCCCGCCCTGCAGCCCTTCCGGCGGCATCAGTTCCGCCAGGCTTTCCTGCCCGGCGCAGATCACCACATTGTCCACTTCCAGCAATTTCGCCTGCCCGCCCACGGTGATGTGCAGGCCCGCGTCGTCGATGCGGTCGTACTGCACGCCCGCCAGCATCGCGACACCGTTGCGTGCCAGCGTGGCGCGGTGCACCCAGCCCGACGTCTTGCCCAGGCCCGCGCCCGGACGCGTCGACTTGCGCTGCAGGAGCCAGATGCTGCGCGCGGGCGTCACGCCATGCGGCTTCACGAGGCCGCCCGGCG
>NZ_JBKYMO010000027.1:0-25303 GCF_047302915.1 Massilia sp. CT11-108
AACTCACAACAAACACCCCCCCCCCCCGGGGGCCCCCCCCCCCTTTTTCCACAAATCCAAAAACCGGGGCCCCCCACCCCGGTGTTTTACTTGCGGGGCTTTTTGTCGGCGAACTTGCGCTTCGCCGGCTTTTGCTCCGGCGGTTCCTGGCCGTCGCGCGTGATGCCCAGCTGCTGGCCCGCCACCCACACCTTTTTCAGGTGGTCGAGCAGGTCCCGCGGCAGGTCGGCCGGCATGTCGAGCGTGCTGAAGTCGTCGTAGATCTCGATGCGGCCGATTTCCTTCGACGGCACGCCGCCTTCGTTGGCGATGGCGCCCACGATGTTGCCCGGCTTGACGCCGTGGAAGTGGCCTACCTCGATGCGGTACGTGGCCATGCCCGGCTCCGGCGCGCGCTCGACGCGTTCCTTCTTGAATCCTTCCCTGCCCGCGCGCGCCGGACGCTCGTCGGCGAAGGTCGCGCGCGTAGGACGTGCCGGACGCTCCTCACGTTCGCGGAACTCGGGCTTGGGCTCGCGATCGGGCTTTTCCAGCAGCAGCGGCTCGTCGCCGCGATACAGCTTGGCCAGCGCGGCCGCGATGTCGATCGCGGGCACGTTCTGCTCGCGTTCGAAGTCCTCGATCAGGGAACGGAACACGTCCAGGCCGCCCGCGGCCAGCGTCTCGCCGATCTGCTCCTTGAACCTCGTGATGCGCACTTCGTTGACGGCCTTGATGGTGGGCAGCGTAAGCGGCGCCACCGGCTGGCGCGTGGCGCGTTCGATCGCCTTCAGCAGGCCACGCTCGCGCGGCGTGATGAACAGGATCGCGTCGCCGCTGCGGCCGGCACGGCCCGTGCGGCCGATGCGGTGCGTGTAGCTTTCCGGGTCGGACGGCACGTCGTAGTTGATCACGTGGCTGATGCGCTCCACGTCCAGGCCGCGCGCGGCGACGTCGGTGGCGACGAGGATGTCGATCTTGCCGTTCTTGAGCTGCTCGATCGTGCGCTCGCGCTGTTGCTGGGCCATGTCGCCGTTGATGGCGGCCGCCGCGAACCCGCGCGCCTGCAGCTTGGACGCCAGTTCCTCGGTGCCGAGCTTCGTGCGCGCGAAGACGATCATGCCGTCGAACGGCTCCGCTTCCAGGATGCGCGTGAGGGCATCCAGCTTCTGCATGCCCGCGACGAGCCAGTAGCGCTGGGTGATGTTGGTGGCCGTCGTCGTCTTGGCGGCGACCGTCACCTCGCTCGGCTCGTTCAGGTAGGTCTTGGCGATGCGCTTGATCTGCTGCGGCATCGTGGCCGAGAACAGTGCCGTCTGGCGTCCTTGCGGGGTCTCCTGCAGGATGCGCTCGACGTCGTCGATGAAGCCCATGCGCAGCATCTCGTCCGCTTCGTCCAGCACGAGGGTCTTCAGCTGCGAGATGTCGAGCGAGCCCTTGTCGAGGTGGTCGATGACGCGGCCCGGCGTGCCGACGACGACCTGCACGCCGCGGCGCAGCGCCGACAGTTGCGGGCCGTAGCTCTGGCCGCCGTAGATCGGCAGCACGTGGAAGTTCTTCAGGTGCGCGGCATAGCTCTGGAAGGCTTCGGCGACCTGGATCGCGAGCTCGCGCGTGGGCGCGAGCACGAGGGCCTGCACGGCCGGGTTCTTGACGTCGATGCGCGACAGCACGGGCAGCGCGAAGGCGGCCGTCTTGCCGGTACCCGTCTGCGCCTGCCCCAGCACGTCGCGTCCCTCCATCAGGAGAGGAATGGTGGCCGCCTGGATCGGAGATGGCGTCTCGTAGCCGACCTCCTTCAGTGCCTTGAGGATGGGTGCGGGGATGTCGAGGTCGGCGAAGGTCGGGAGCTGTGTGTCTTGCATGGAGGAATATTCAAAAATCGTAAGCAATCCTACAGTTTACTACTTTGAGCCCTCCCCCGCTGCCAGAATTTCACGCGGATGACGCCCGGCAGCGACATCCGCGCATGAAACAACGCCTGCCGGTCAGAACTTGTAGCTCGCCCCCAGGCTGTAGGTACGGCCGAACCGGACGTTTTCCACCACGCTGGTCGGGTCGCCGTTGTAGCGGATGTACGGCGAATTGGTCCAGTTGTTCACCGCCGCCGTGAGCGACAGGCCCTTCAGCATGGTCGTGTCGCCGAAGTCGTACGTGAGCTGCCCGTCCACCGTCGTGTTGCCCTTGATGTAGGTGAGGCTCGCGTCGTCCTTGTAGTCGTGGATGTCGCCCACGAAGTCGCCCCGCTTGCGGGCCGCGACGGATGCGCGGAATCCGGCGCGCTCGTAATACACGCGCATGTTCGTCACCGTGTGCGACAGGCCCGGCAGCGGAATCGCGTTGACGCTGCCGTTGCTGATCACCGTGATGCCGCTGCGCGGCAGGGTCACCGAGCTCAGGGTGCTCGAATAGCTGGCCTCGACGCCGAAGCCGCCCAGGTAGCGGGTCAGCATCGCGAACGGCAGCGACGCCGTCAGTTCCAGCCCCTTGATGTTGCCGCCCGAACCGTTGCTCGGCGTGGTCAGGATGCCGACCGTCGACCCGGCGTTCGGACCGGTCGCCGGCAGCGGGATGCCGGACACCAGGAAACCGGTCGACGCGTAGTCGACACGCTGCGGCGCCCGCAGGATATAGGTGTCGAGCTTCTTGTAGAAGCCGGCCATCGCCACGTAGCCCTTGGCGCCGTTCGCTTCGAAGTATTTTTCGTACGACAAATCGAACGACTTCGCGCGGAACGGTTCCAGCTTCGGGTTGCCGGAACCGCCGGCCAGGATCGGCCCTGCGGGGTTCGTCGCATCCAGTCCCACGCCGCCGCCCGGGCGCATGTCGCTCATGTTCGGACGCGACAGGGTCTTGCCGATGCCCAGGCGCAGCACCTGGTCGGCCGGCAGTTCGACGTTCAGGTTCAGGCTCGGCAGGAAGTCGTTGTATGAATGGTGACCGGCAATTGTATAGGCCGGGCAAGCCTGGCCGGCGACGCCGGCGCATCGACCGTTGTCGACGATGAGACCCGTCGAGCCCTGGTTCGTGTGGATGTACTGGGCACCGGCGTTGCCGCGGTACGGCAGGCCGAACAGCTCGCCTTCCAGGGATCCCATCACGTACGCGGTCGAGACCTGTTCCGAGATATGCCAGTTCTTGTCGGTCTGGATCACCTGGTCGACCTTCGCCAGCTGGTGATAGACCGAGCCGAGCGACCCCAGCGGGTTCCACGACGCGACCGGGATGCCCGACTGGCGCGTCACGACCGTCTCGGTGCCCGGCATGGGCGCCGCGCCGTACGGCCCGGTGCCGATGAGCAGGCTGCCTTCGTCCGTGTCGCGGCTCTTGGTGCGATTGGTGCGGTTGAGACCGAATTCGATGCCGGTAAGCGGTCCCAGCTCCACGTCATGCCGGACGCCGAAGCGTGCCGCCTTGATCTCGTCGGTCGTGGCGCCGATGGCCACGTAGCCGGACTGCTGGGTGCCCGTCAGGCCGCCGCCCCAGCCGTCGACGTCGGTCAGGAGCATGCGGCTGCGGTCGGTATAGCTGAGGGCGGTCTTGTACAGCGCGGACAGATTGCTCCGGCCGTCGAAGCCGGTCCACGAGATGCTGTCCAGGTCGGCGTTGGGCGTGTTGCCGACGAGGCCGGCCGTCGTCTCGTAGCGCGTGAAGTCGTGCCTGACCCGCGACCCGGACACGTCGCCGGTGAAGGTCCAGTCGCCGCGGCGCAGGCGGCCGTTGATGCCCCAGGAATTCAGCGTGTCCACCGCGACCTCGGTATTGTTGCGGATGTCGCCCTTGAAGTTCGAGCAGGTGCCGGACACGGCCACGCCATCGACGATGTTCGCGTTGCTCAGCACGCCCACCGGGTCATATCCACCCGTGCTGCCGCAGGTCGACCCTTCGAAACCGGTGCGCTTGGGACTGTCGGTGTTCTTCGAGTGAAACAGGTCGATGGTCGTCAGGAAGTCCTTGCTCGGACGATATTGCAGGATGCCCATCAGGCCTTTATTGGTGTTCGGGTTGTGGATCACGTCCGTCCGCAAGCCGTTCGGCACCGTCACGGTCTGGCCGTTGTACGTGGCCGTGCCCGTCGTGCCGCCCCAGCCGTCGTCGTTGATCTGCTCGGGACCGTTGTCGCTGAACTTCACGACGCCCAGGGCCACGCCGACCGTCCGGTTGGCGAACTGGTCGATATAGGCGAGCGACGTGCGGTAGCCGCTGGCGCTGCCCAGGTCCTCGTTGTGCGCGCCGGTACGTTGCGCCCGGTAGCTGGCGGCGACGGTGCGCCTGGCGAAGTCCAGCGGCAGCACGGTGCGCTGGTCGATGGTCGAGGCGATGCCCTGCCCCATCAGGGTGGCGTCCGGCGATTTGTAGACGGTGATCGTGCCCAGCATCTCGGCCGGATACAGGTCGAAACGGACGCCGCGGCTGTCGCCCGCCGACGCCTGTTCGCGGCCGTTCAGCAGGGTGCCGTTGAAGTCCGGCGACATGCCACGCACGGAGATCGACGCCGCGCGGCCCGTGCGGGCGTCGCGCTGGGTCGTCACACCCGGCAGGCGGGAGACGGACTCGGCGACGGTCGCGTCCGGCAGTTTGCCGATATCTTCCGCCGAGATCGCCTCGACGATGGAGTTGGAATTCTTCTTGATCGAGATCGCCGCTTCGATGCCGCGCCGGATGCCCGTCACGGTGACCTGGCTGATCGGGTTGCCGTTGGCATCCAGTGCCTGTACCGCATCCTGTGCCTGGACGTTGGCGCCCAGCACCGACAGGAATACGGCACAACCGGCGGCGACCGGACTCGGTTTGAACACGCACGTTGCATGTTCTCCCACCGTATGTTTGCTACACAGAATCTTCATGTATCCCCTCGAGTCTTTTTGATGTGATCAAGTGCGGAAGCACAGCCGGCTTCAGCGTTCAAACAGCGAGGTCGATTCTGGAATTAACGTAGACGGAATGCCAATCAAAAAATGTAGTTTTGCAACAAATAGCGCGAATCGCTCTGTTTATGAAGGAAATGTGAAGTCTCTTGTTGTAGCAAAAATACATCCATGACGCAGCGATGGAAGGCCCTCCTCCGCTGCGCCACCAAACAAAATGCCCCTTGCCGCAACAACGGCAAGGGGCATGGAGACTGCGTCGGAGGCTGGGCGCCCCCGACCGATTACAGCTTGTAATTGAAGCCGAACAGCATCTGGCGACCGTACTTCGTGTAGCCGCGCGGACGGTCCGTCGAACCCGAGTAGGTCTGGAACGCCGTGTCGGTCAGGTTGTTCACCTGGAACAGCACGGACAGGCCCTTGACCTGCTTGAAGTCGTAGCCGAGCTGCAGGTCGACGACGCGGTCCGGCTTCGTGAACGTCAGCTCGGTCGCGCCGCCGACGCCGCCGATCTCGGCCACGTAGTCGCTGCGGTAGCGCTGCGCGACGCGGGCCGAGAAGCCGTCGTTCTCATAGTAGGCGGTCACGTTGAACACCCGCTTCGACAGGCCCGGCAGCGGGATGCTCATGTCGCCGAAGCTCTGGTTCTTGATCGAGATCTCGCTCGTCGTGAACGCCGCGTTGGCCGTGATGCCGAAGCCCGAGAGCACCGGGGTGAACATGTCCAGCGGCACCGACGCGGCCAGTTCCAGGCCTTGCAGCTTGCCGCCGTTGCCGTTCTTCGGCTGGGTCATCGTGCCGATGTTGCTGGTCGCGCCCTGCAGCTGGTACTCGGCGAAGTCGCGCGGCTCGGTGACGGTGTAGATGTAGGACTTCAGGTCTTTGTAGAAGCCCGCCACCTGCACATAACCCTTGTTGCCGAAGTATTTTTCCCACGACAGGTCGACCGCGTTCGCACGCCACGGATCCAGCTGCGCATTGCCGCCGTTGCCGTAAGGCGTACCGGTGCTCTGGTGCGTCAGGCCGACTTCACGCGACGCGTTCAACTCGTCGAGGCGCGGACGCGCCAGGGTCTTGTTGGCGCCGAAGCGGATGATCTGCTGTTCCGGCAGGCTCCAGATCAGGTTGATGCTCGGCAGATAGTCGTTGTACTTCTTGCCGTCGGTCAGAGGCACCAGGTCGGCGAACGGCCAGGCGCGCAGCGTCTTGGCGGTCGAGCTCTGGTCGGTGTGCACGGCCTGGATGCCGACGTTGCCGCGCAGAGGCATCGACATCAGTTCGGTGTCGATGTTCAGCTTGGCGTAGCCGGTCTGGACCTTCTCGGTGATGGTCCAGTTCTTGGTCGCGCCCCACGGCACCAGCACGGCCGGCGTGTACGGACCGAAGTTCTGCGCCAGCACGGCCGGGATATCCCAGCTCAGCGTATCGGGCAGCGCGTACAGCGACTGCGAGCCGTTGACGGCACCGGCGGCGATGGCGCCCGTGCCCAGCTTGGTGAAGCCGGTCTCGAGGTGCTGCTTCTGCTTGTCGCGCTTGGACGCGTTGACACCGAATTCGATGCTGTTGAACAGCTTGCTGTCGAAGCGGTATTCGGCGCTGAGGCGGAACGAGTTCAGCTTGTCCTTCAGGTGCGGCGCGTTGACGTAGCCGTCGCCGTACTGGCCGCCGATGGCCAGCAGCGCCGGGTTGTTGTACACGCCGGTCAGGCCGATGTTCGGGATGGTGCCGTTCGCGTAGTCGAACGTCATCGTCTGGCGCGCCGCGAGCCCGGTGTTGATCTCGTCGAGTTCTTCCTTGTGGTCGGCCTGCGAGTGGCTCAGGTCCGCGACGAAGGTCCAGTCGCCCGCGATGTACTTGTTGTTCCAGCCGTAGGCCGTCAGCGTGTCGTTCTGGCGGTAGTGGTTGTTGCGCACCACCGGATTGACGTTGTTGGCGGTACCGGCCGTCATGACGCCGTTGCCGTTGATGGTGCCCGGCGTGAACGAGACGTTGCCGTCGTCGGTCAGCTGCACTTCCATGCCGCGGCGGTCTTCATCGAGCTTGAAGCGCGAGTGGTACGCGTCGATCGTCGACGTGAATTCGCGGATCGGGTGCCATTCCACGACGCCCATCAGGCCGTCGCGCACCTGGTTGCCGGTCTGCGCCAGCGACTTGATGCCTTTCGGAACCTTGACGGTCTTGCCCGGCACGGACGACGTATTGTCGACCCAGTCCCAGGTCTCGAATTGCTTCGACTCGTTCGGCTTGTCGGCGCGTGCGTAGCCGACCGCCACGCCGAGCGTGCGGCCCAGGAACTGGTCGACGTAGGATGCGCTGATGCGGCTGCCCTTGTCCTTCGAGCCGGTGCTGAGCTTGCCCTGGCTGTTCTTCTCGCCGCGCACGTTCAGCGTGACGACGCGCTCGCGCAGCGACAGCGGCTTGATCGTCTGCAGGTTGACCGTACCGGACAGGCCCTGGCCGACGAGCGATGCGTCCGACGTTTTATACACGGTGACGGCGTTGATCAGCTCGGACGGATACTGGTCGTACTCGACCGTGCGGTTCGCGCTCGTGCTGACCTGCTCGCGGCCGTTCAGCAGCGCGGTCGACAGGTCGCCCGACGTGCCGCGGATGCTGATCTGCTGCGCCTGGCCGTTGACGCGCTGCGCCGACAGGCCCGGCAGGCGCGCCAGCGATTCGGCGATGCTGATGTCGGGCAGCTTGCCGATGTCCTCGGCGGAGATGGTCTCGACGATGCTGGTCGCATCGCGCTTGACGGCGATCGCGTCCTCGATGCTGCGGCGGATGCCGGTGACGGTGACGGTGTTGACCGGCGCCGCCTGGACACCGTCGGCCGCCTGCGTCTGCGCGGATGCCTGGGCGCCCGCGAGCGCCAGGAACATGGCGCAACCCACGGCGACCGGGCTCAGTTGGAATACGGGCTGACCGCCCTTCGAAATCTTCATATGTCCCCTCGACAGAATCAGTGTGCTTATAAGAGGAACGTCAGCCTTTTGCCGAAGCGTGCGCCGGCCACGGGCTCGAACGTTCGGAACCGATTCTGTATTAAAACTAGATTACATGTCAACGAGACAGAGATTTAAGTGAAGAGATTGTGGTTTTCACCCACAAAATGCACCAGAAAAAGGCATTTTAGAAGCAATCCTAGTAAATACATACTTCTTATAAATGTAGTTCGGGTACAAATTTCCAGGTGAAAACGCTTACATCTTCGGCGCCTTGCAATACCCGTCGATGAACGCCGCATGATCGGGCATGAAATCGACGCATTGCCGGATCACGTCCGCCACGCCTTCCATGTACTCGCGGATGCCCTCTTCCGACTGCACGTCGACCAGCGGGTGATACGCTTGCGGATGGATGTTCTGCCCGACGAGCACCTGCAGCCAGCCGACTTCCGTGAACAGTTCGCCGTCGACGCGGCGCAGGCGGCCGTGCGTGCGGAACAGGTCGATCTTGTCGCGCAGGGTGGCCGGAATCTCCATGCGCGCGCACTCCTGCCAGAACGCGGCGTCGTCGCGCTGGTTGGCGTAGTAGTGCAGGATGATGAAGTCGCGGATGCGCTCGTAGTGGAAGCGCGACAGGCGGTTGAACGCCTCGACGTCCGCCGCGCTGAAGCCCTGGTCCGGGAAGTAGTCCAGCAGGCGCTGGATCGCGTCCTGGATCATGTGGATGCTCGTCGATTCGATCGGCTCCAGGAAACCGCTCGACAGGCCGATCGCCACCACGTTCTTGTCCCACGCTTTCTTGCGCATGCCCGTCGTGAAGCGGATCGGGCGCGGGTCGGCGAGCGGCTTGCCGTCCAGGTTGGACAGCAGCACGTGCGCCGCCTCGTCGTCGCTGATGTAGCGGCTGCAGTAGACGTGGCCGTTGCCGATGCGGTTCTGCAGCGGGATGCGCCACTGCCAGCCCGACTTGTGGGCGGTCGCGCGCGTGTATGGCGCGAGCGCGGGCACGGATTCGCACGGCACGGCCAGGGCGCGGTCGCACGGCAGCCAATGGCTCCAGTCCTCGTAGCCCGCCTTCAGGGTCTGCTCGATCAGGAGGCCGCGGAAGCCCGAGCAGTCGATGAACAGGTCGCCCTCGATGCGCTCGCCGTTTTCCATCACGACGGCGTCCACGTGGCCGTCGTGCTCGCGCTGCGTCACGCGCACGATTTTCCCCTCGGTGCGCTCCACGCCGCGCGCTTCCGAGAGCTTGCGCAGGTGGCGCGCATACAGGCCGGCGTCGAAGTGGTAGGCGTAGGTGATCTCGGCCAGCGGCGAATTGCCCAAGTCCGCGCGCGGCAGCATGAACTTGTTCGCGCGCGCGGCGGCGCGCGTGATCGAGTAATCGGCCAGGTCGCGCGCCTGGCCCAGCGCGCGCATCTTGTGCCAGTACTGCTCGAAGCCGACCATCCACAGGTCCTGGCCCAGGCGCCCGAAGCCGTGCGTGTAGCGGTCGCCCAGGCGGCCCCAGTTGACGAACTCGACGCCGAGCTTGAAGGTGCCGTTGGTGGCTTTCAAGAACTCGGCTTCGTCGATGCCGGCGACGGTATTGAAACGCTGGATCATCGGGATGGTGGCTTCGCCGACGCCCACGATGCCGATCTCGTCGGACTCGACGAGGCGGATGCGGTAGCGGCCGCGCAGCGCGGTGGCCAGGGCGGTGGCGGTCATCCAGCCGGCGGTGCCGCCGCCAACGATGACGATGGTGTTCAGATGAGGTACTTGCATGCTCGGTCTCGCGATCATGAAAAAACACCCCTGCTGACCAGGGCCGGCAGGGGTGTTTCAATTAACTGTCGGCGTCGACAGGATAACGGATTAGAACTTGTAGCTCGCGCCCAGGCTGTACGTACGGCCGAACGTGATCTTCTCGGCGATCTCGCTCGGGTTCGCGGCGTAACGGATGAACGGCGAGTTCGTCCAGTTGTTCACCGCGGCCGTCAACGACAGGCCTTTCAGCATCGTGTTGTCGCCGAACTCGTACGTCAGCTGGCCGTCGACCGTCGTGTTGCCACGGATGAAGGTCAGCTGGTTGTTGTCCTGGAAGTCGCTGATCTCGCCCAGGAAGTCGCTGCGGTGCTTGGCGGCGATCGACGCGCGGAAGCCATGCGCTTCGTAGTACAGGCGCAGGTTGGTCACCTGGCGCGACAGGCCCGGCAGCGGGATCGTCGCGACGCCGCCCGTGTCGATGACGGTCAGGCCCGTCGTCAGCAGGTTCACCGAGCTCAGGGTGCTCGAGTGGTTGACCTCGACGCCGAAGCCGCTCAGGTACTTCGACAACATGGCGAACGGCAGCGACGCGGTCAGCTCGATACCCTTGATGTTGCCGCCCGTGCCGTTGACCGGGGTGTTCAGGATACCGACGGTCGAACCGGCATTCGGACCCGACGCCGGCAGCGGGGTCTTGGCGCTCAGCAGGCCGCTCGTCGCGAAGTCGACGGTCTTCGGGACGGTCAGCACGTAGGTGTCGAGCTTCTTGTAGAAGCCGGCGACGGCGACATAGCCCTTGGCACCGTTGACGGTGAAGTACTTTTCCCACGACAGGTCGAGCGCCTTCGCACGGAACGGTTCCAGGTTCGGGTTACCCGCGCTGCCCGACAGGATCGGACCGTCGTGGAACGACGTGTTCAGGCTCACGCCGCCGCCCGGACGCAGGTCGCTCATCTTGGTGCGCGACAGCGTCTTGCCCAGGCCGACACGGAACATCTGGTCGTACGGCAGCTCGAAGCCCAGGTTCAGGCTCGGCAGGAAGTCGTTGTACGAGTGGTGACCCCGCACGACATAGGCCGGGCAAGCCTGGCCGGCGACGCCGGCGCACTTGCTCGTGTCGACCACGGTACCGGTCGAGCTCTGGTTCGTGTGGATGTACTGCGCGCCGATGTTGCCGCGGTAGGACAGGCCGAACAGCTCGCCTTCCAGGTTACCCATCAGGTAGCCGGTCGAGACCTTCTCCGACACATCCCAGTTCTTGTCCGTCTGGATCGGCTGGTCGACCTTCGGCAGCAGCTGGTAGACCGTGCCGAGCGAACCGAGCGGGTTCCACGCGACGACCGGGATGCCCGACTGCGGCGTCACCAGGACGTCCGTACCCGGCACCGGTGCCGAGCCGTACGGGCCGGTACCGACGACCAGGTTGCCTTCGTTCTGGTCGCGGCCCTTGTTGCGGTTGGTGCGGTTGACGCCGAATTCGACGGCCGTCAGCGGACCCAGTTCCATGTCATGCTTGGCGGACAGGCGGTACGACTTGATCTCGTCGGTGGTCGTGCCCACGGCGACGTAGCCGGCCTGCGGGTTGCCGGTCAGGCCGCCACCCCAGCCCGCGTGGTCGGTCAGCACGACCTGGCCGCGGTCGGCGTAGTTCAGCGACGTCGTGTAGGTCGGCGCCAGGTTGTCCTTGCCGTTGTAGCCGGTCCAGGAGATGGTGGACAGGTTCGTCGCATTGCCCGGCTGGCCCGCCGTCGTCTCGTAGCGGTTCGAATCGTGCGTGACCTTGGAGCCGGCGATGTCGCCGGTGACGGTCCAGCCTTCGCGGCGCAGGCGGCTGTTGACGCCCCACGAATTCAGCGTGTCGGTGACGGCTTCGATGTGGTTGCGGACGTCGCCCTTGAAGTTCGTGCAGGTACCCGAGGTGGCCACGCCGTCGACGATGGTGGCGTTGGTCAGCACGCCGTTCGGGTCGTACGAACCGGTGCTGCCGCAGACGGAGCCTTCCAGGCCGGTCTTCTTGGTGTTGTCGGTGTTCTTCGAGTGGAACAGGTCGACGGTGGTGACGAAGTCCTTGTTCGGACGGAACTGCAGGATGCCCATCACGCCCTTGTTGGTCTGCGGGTCGCGCTGGACGTCGGTCTTGAAGCCGTTCGGGACCTTGACGGTCTGGCCGTTGTACGTGGCCGAACCCGCGCCGCCGCCCCAGCCGTCGGCCTGGAACTGCTCGGCGCCCGTGTCGTTGAACTTCACGGCACCCAGGGCCACGCCGATCGTGCGGTTGGCGAACTGGTCGATGTAGGTCAGCGTGGAGCGGTAGCCGGTACCGGTGCCCAGGCCGTTGTTGTGCTCACCGAAGCGCATGGCCTTGTAGCCGACGGCAACGGTGCGCTTGCCGAAGTCCAGCGGCATCACGGTGCGCTGGTCGATGGTCGAGGCAATGCCCTGGCCCATCAGGCTGGCGTCCGGCGATTTGTAGATCGTGATGGTGCCCAGCATTTCGGCCGGGTACAGGTCGAACTTGACGCCGCGGCTGTCGCCCGCCGACGCCTGCTCGCGGCCGTTCAGCAGCGTGCCGTTGAAGTCCGGCGACAGGCCGCGGACGGAGATCGCGGACGCACGGCCCGACGACTTGTCGCGCTGCGCGGTCACGCCCGGCAGGCGCGAGATCGATTCGGCCACGGTGGCATCCGGCAGCTTGCCGATGTCTTCCGCCGAGATCGCTTCGACGATGGAGTTGGAATTCTTCTTGATGGAGATGGCCGCCTCGATGCCGCGGCGGATACCGGTCACGGTCACCGTGCTGACCGGGTTGCCGTTGGCGTCCGTCGCCTGGGCGGCTTGCGAGACGGTGGCGTCCTGGGCGTAGACGTTGGTGCCGAGCGCCGACAGGAACACGGCGCAACCGGCGGCAACCGGGCTCAGCTTGAACACAAGTGCGCCATTGATGTTACGCGCGTGCTTGCCATTAAAAATCTTCATTTGTCCCCTCAAATCATCAGATCTCATTGTTTTTCCCGACGACGGCAGCTTGAGCCCGCTCCGGGAGCCAGAAAGCAAACGTTTATAAGTACGTACGTTCTGTCAAGGATTCTGTATTAAAACTAGATGCACTGTCAACGCGAGTTGCCTTCGATTACGGGAATGTAGGAGTTTTACGCTGAATTGACTAAAAAACGACTTTTCTCGTTGTATTCGAGCTACAAAATAAGCATGCAGGCATTGTAGTCGCGCTACAAATCGATTTCTGCGCACCAACTTAGGGGGGTTTTGCACCTTTTCGGGGCAAACTTGCGTAGTAGTTTTACGGAATGTTGGGATTTTCCCACATTCCGACTTGCCCGCCGCTCGCAACACCGTGTAGCAAAACTAGAGATTCGGCGGGGAGGTTGCGTTGCTGCGCTCAAGTGTCTGTAGTATTCTCCGAGCAATAATGTAATAAGCGCATTACTCCTAGGCAACAAACTGAGTAAATCGCTGTAGTCCGACTACGCTCCGGAGACCACATTGCGCATTTCGCCCCGCCTCGCCGTCCTGCTGCTCGGCAGCCTCTTCCTTACCGGCGCAACCGCCGCACCGGCCGTCATCGACCACGTGGACCCGCCGTTCTGGTGGACGGGCATGCACGACCACCGCCTGCAACTGATGGTGCACGGCCCCGCCATCGCGGACCTGGAACCGGCCATCGCCTACCCCGGGGTGCGCATCGCGGCCGTCACCCGCGTGGCCAACCGCAACTACCTGTTCATCGACCTGGACATCGCCCCCGACGCGCAGCCGGGCGACGTCGCGATCGATTTCCGCGGCGCGCATCCGACCCGCCACATCTACCGCCTGCTGGCGCGGGCATCCGGCTCGGCCGGACGCAACGGTTTCGGGAAGGCCGACGCGATCTACCAGTTGATGCCGGACCGCTTCGCCAACGGCGATCCTTCGAACGACAGCGTGCCCGCCCTCGCGGATAAACTCGACCGCAAGCTCGGCCACGGCCGCCACGGCGGCGACATCCAGGGCATCATCGACCACCTCGACTACATCGCGGGCATGGGCTTCACGCAGCTGTGGCCCACGCCCCTCGTCGAAAACGACATGCCGGCCGCGTCCTACCACGGCTACGCGGCGACGGACCACTACCGGATCGACCCGCGCTACGGCAGCAACGAGGACTACCTGCGGCTGTCGAACGAAGCGAAGAAGCACGGCATCGGCGTGATCCAGGACGTCGTGCTGTCGCACATCGGCCTGAATCACTGGTGGATGAAGGACTTGCCGACGCCGGACTGGATCAACCACAACGACGGCCGTTTCGTCGCGACGATGCACCACCGGACGGCCGTGCAGGACCCGTATGCGGCGCAGGAAGACGCCAGCAACTTCACCACCGGCTGGTTCAGCCCCGGCATGCCCGACATGAACCAGACCAACCCGTTCGTCGCCAACTACCTCATCCAGAACAGCATCTGGTGGATCGAGTACGCGGGCCTGTCCGGCCTGCGCATCGACACGTTCGGCTATTCGGACGGCGCCTTCCTCGCGCAATACACGCAGCGCGTGCTGGCCGAGTATCCGCACCTGAACATGGTGGGCGAGGAATGGAGCAAGCTGCCGCCCGTCGTCGCGCACTGGCAGCGCGCTCCCACCTCGATGCCCAGCATGATGGACTTCCCGCTGGCGGAGGCGATGCGCACGGCCCTCGCCGGCGGAAAGAACGAGAACGTCTTCAACGACGTGTACGAGATGCTGTCGCTGGACTATCTCTATCCGGACGCGTCGAACCTCGTGCTGTTCGAGGGGAACCACGACATGGCGCGTTTGTACAGCGTCGTCGGCGAAGACGTCGAGCGCTGGAAGATGGACCTCGCGTTCATCATGACGATGCCCCGCATCCCGCATTTCTACGTGGGCGACGAGCTCCTGATGACGAGCACCGTCGACCGCCGCGACGACAGCAGCTACCGCCGCGACTTTCCCGGCGGCTGGGCCGGCGACAAGGTCAACGCCTTCACCGGGGCCGGCCTCACGCCGCGCCAGCGCGAGGCGCAGGCGTTCGTGAAGAAGCTCGTCAACTGGCGCAAGGGCGCGGCCGTCGTGCACGACGGGAAGCTGATGCAATACGGGCCTCAGAACAATACGTGGGTCTACTTCCGCTATGACGGGAAACCGGGCGACAAGAAGAAGGTCATGGTCGCGTTCAATGCGAACGGGAAGGAAGCCGTGCTTCCCGCCGGGCGCTTCCATGAGATGCTGTCCGGGGTCGCGGCCGGGACCGACGTCTTGACCGGCAAGCGTTTCGACCTGGGCAAGGAAATCCGCCTGCCCGCGAAATCCGTTGTCATCCTCGAACTCTGAATCCTGCCATGATCAAGCACACCGTTCTCGCCGCCGCCCTCTTCGCCCAATCCGTCGCCGCCATCGCGGCCGAAGCCCCGCCGCTGCGCTACGACATCTATGTGCGCGGCGCCTTCAACGGCTGGGGCACGGACAACGTCCTGGTCCATCAGGGCAAAGGAATTTATCAGGCCGACATCCTCGTCAGCCCCGGCAACCACGCCTTCAAGATCGGCAGCAAGGACTGGGCCGCGGAATGGGTCGCGAATCCGGCCGCCAGCGTCAGCGTCAAGCCGGGCGACGCCTATCCGCTCGCGACGGAAGCGGGGCCGGAAGACTATCTGTTCACGAAGACGACGACCACGTTCCGCTTCCGCGTCGACGTGTCGGACCCGAAGCGCCCCGTGCTGACGGTGACGCAGGTCGAGACGCCCGCGTGCGGATCGGCGGCCACCCTGACCTTCCCCACCTGGGACGGCAAGGAAGAATCGGCGCGCTTCTCCGTGCGCGATCCGCAGGCGCCGCTGCGCAGCTATGCGCATTCGACGACGATGCAGTTGCGCGACCCGGGCCCGCAAGCGACGACGTACGAGGAAGATGCCACGCTGCCCGTCGTCCGCAGCGGCAACCTCGCGTTCGACGCGCTGTTCGCGCTGGCTGGCCACGAGATGAAGCTGGATTCCGTGAAGGAGATCCGCGACGGGAACTACAACGGCGGCGCCGCGATCCCGTGCGACTGCTTCGAGACGGGCGAGAAATGGCATTACGTGTGGACGCGCGACCTGTCGTACGCAGCCGACCTCGGTCTCGCCATGCTCGATCCGCAACGCGTGCGCAATTCGCTGCTGTTCAAACTGTCCGGCTGGCGCGCCGGTGTGCCGAAGGCGCCGCAGGTCGCGGGCACGCCCGACGGCCTGCAGATCGTGCAGGACACGGGCAGCGGCGGCAGCTGGCCCGTCAGCACGGACCGCATCACGTGGGCCTTCGCGGCCGAAGAAGTCCTCAAGACGCTGCCGGCCAGCGAGCGCGCGGCGTTCGCGACGAAGGCGCTGCAGGCGCTGGCGAACACGATCGAGAACGACCGCATCGCCGCGTTCGACAAGACGACGGGCCTGTACACGGGCGAGGAATCGTTCCTCGACTGGCGCGACCAGACGTACGCGAAATGGATCACCGACGACCTGGCATCGATGGCCAGTTCGAAAGCGCTGTCGACCAACGTCGGCCACTACAAGGCGCTGACGCTCGCGGCACAACTGGCCCGCGAACAGGGGGATCGGGCTGACATTCGCCGCGCCACGCGCTACGAGGGGTGGGCGCGCGACCTGAAGCGCGCGATCAACACGCGCCTGTGGCTCGACGACGCCGGCATGTACAGCAGCCTCACGGCCCCGCACTTCGACGGCGCGCCGCTGCACAAGTTCGACTGGCTGGGACAGTCGCTCGCGATCATCACCGGCGTCGCGGACGGCGCGCGGGCGCAGAAAATCCTCGCCAGCTATCCGCACGGCCCGATGGGCGCGCCCGTCATCTGGCCGCAACAGCAGGACCTGCCCGTCTACCACAACCGCGCGATGTGGCCGTTCGTCACCGCGTACGGCCTGCGCGCCGCGATCGCGGGCCGCAACGTCGCGGTAGCCGATGCCGCGTACGACACGCTGATGCGGGGCGCGGCGCTGAATATGTCGAACATGGAAAACCTGGAGTGGCTGTCCGGCCAGCCGCTGCTGCTGGACGAGGCGCATCCGAACCTGATCGGCCCCGTCATCAATTCGAAGCGCCAGCTGTGGTCCGTCGGCGGCTATCTCGGCATGGTGATCCGCGACGTGTTCGGCGTTTCCACGACACGTGAAGGCATCGAGGTGAAGCCGTTCGTGACGGCGAAGCTGCGCGGCGGCGTGTTCGCGGCGGGCGACAGCATCGCGCTGTACAACCTGCGTTTGCAGGGCCGCGCCGTCAATGTGAAACTGCGGCTGCCGCCCGTGCCGGCGGCCGGCACCAGCGGTTATTACGCCGTCGAGCGCATCCTCGTCGACGGCAAGCCGGCCGGCAGCAGCATCCCGTGGAGCGCGCTGGATGCGCACAGCGACATCGAGGTCCAACTGGGCAAGCTGGTCGACGGCGCCACGGCCATCCGCCGCGTGAGCGCCGATCCGTACGCGGAAACGCCGACCGTGTTCGGCCCACGCGAGCCGCGTATCGATGGCGTCGCGCGCGCGGGCGGGACGACGACGGTGACGATCGTACCGGCCGACCAGCAGGCGGGCATCACCTACAACATCTACCGCGACGGCAAGCTGGTCGCGTCGAATCTCGGCGCCGGCACATGGGCCGACCGCGAGAACAGCGCCGCGGCATGCTACGCCGCCGAAGCGCAATACACATCGTCCGGCAACCGTAGCCACCACAGCGTGCCGCGCTGCGCGGGCGCCAGCGTGGCGATCGCCGCCACCGACCCGCGCGTAGACTCCCGCGTGGCCATCGCACCGGGCAATGCGCGCTTCGCCGAAGCGCATCTCGCCAACTGGGGCCAGCCGGCCGACCGCCTCGACGTGCGCGACGTGCGCGTCCCGCAAGCGGGCGACTACGCCGTGCAGGTCCGCTATCACAACGGTGCCAACCAGATCAACCTGGGCATCAGCGGTGGCGTAAAATGGCTGGCGCTCAAGGATGAGTCGGAACGCATCGTCGCCCAAGGCGTCGTGCAACTGCCGCACGCGCGCATCGAGAAGGCGAACACGCCGACCGTGTATTCGACCCCGCTGGCGGCGCGCCTGAAGGCGAACGTCGCGTACCGGATCGGGATGAGCGACTTCTACAACATGAGTTATCTGGACAGCAACCGCAGCTTCAGCGCGGCCGGCGGCGTCGACGGTCCGTCGAACCGCTTCGACATCTACGGCGTGCGGCTGCTGCGGACCAACGGAACGAAATGATGAAACGAATCGCAATCGCCGCCGCAGCGGCGGGCCTCATGCTGGCGCAGGCCCACGCCACCACCGTGCGCATCCACTACGCGGCGGGCAAGGACACGATCCAGATCCGCGCCGACAAGGGCGCCGCCGGCTGGTCGCAGGGCGTGCCCGCGAAGCCGGAAGGCGGCCCGCTGAACGTGTGGACGTTCACGTGGCCGGACACGCTGGGCGACATCCAGATGAAGCCCACGCTGGGCGCGGACAAGGTGTCGATCGGCGGCGTGTACAAGCTGGCGGCGGGCGGCACGGTCGACATCTACCCGTTCTTCGGCCCGCCGTTCGGCAAGGTGACGATCGTGAAGGATTTCGCGTCGCCGCAACTGGACAACAAGCGCGCGCTGCGCATCTATCTCCCGCCCAGCTACGGCGAGAACGCGGCGAAGCGCTACCCCGTGCTGTACATGCACGACGGCCAGAACCTGTTCGATGCGAAGACGGCATCGTACGGCGTCGAATGGGGCATCGACGAGACGGTCAACCGTCTCGTGGCGACGGGCGTGATGGACGAGGTGATCGTCGTCGGCATCGACAACACGCCGGAACGCATCCCCGAATACACGCCCTGCTGCGACCCGAAATACGGCGGGGGCAAGCTGAATGCCTACGACGCGTTCATCGTCGAGACGGTGAAGCCGTACGTCGACCGCACGTACCGCACCCTGCCCGGCAAGGACACGACGGCGATCATGGGCTCGTCGCTGGGCGGCATCGCCTCGGTGCTGATCGCGCAGCGCCATCCGGACATCTTCTCGAAGGCGGGCGGCGTTTCCAGCTCGTTCTGGTGGAACAACGGGGCGCTGCTGGCGAAGGTGCCGGACCGCGTGCCCGTGAAGTTCTACCTCGACGCCGGCACGCGCGACGACGGCCTGGACGACACGGCGAAGATGCGCGACGCCATGCTGGCCAAGGGTTATCGCGACAGCGAAGACCTGATGTTCTACAAGGCCGAGGGCGCGCGCCACAACGAGGCCTCGTGGGCCGCGCGCGTGGACAAGCCGCTGACCTGGTTCTTCCCGTGGGGTTCGACCCGGCAGTGACCGGAATCAGAATTCCATGCTGTATAAATTGCTGCCGGCGTCGCCCGGCACGAGGTGGACGAACCGTTCGTACCGCATGCCCATCTTGCGCAGCAGGCCGTTGGACGCGAGGTTGTTGGGCGACGTGATGGCCAGCACGCGCTTGAGGCCCAGCGCGGGCGCGAGCGCCAGCACGGCCATGCCGGCCTCGTACGCATAGCCGCGGCCGCAGTAACGCGCCAGGTAGGCGTAGCCGATGTCGACGCCGTCCAGCGTCTCGCGCCTGATCAGGCCGCACATGCCGATGGGCGTGCCGCTGTCCTTCAGTTCGACGACGTACAGCGAGTGGCCGCGCGTGGCCTGCATCGCGATCGGGCCGTCGAGCAGGGCCTGCACGGCATCCTCGCGCGTGCGGATGCCGCGGTCGCCGATATGCTCCAGGAAGCCGGGATCGTTGACGAGCGCAAGATAGAAGTCGGCGTCGTCGCGGTCGGCGGTGCGCAGGCGCAGGCGCGGGGTCGCGAGGATATCCACCGGCATCAGTCTTCTTCCGGCAGCGGCCAGCGCGCGGGGTCTTCCAGCAGCTTGTACATCACGTACGCATCGACATAGCCGAGCCGGCGGTGGCGGTACGCCTTCGGCAAGGTGCCGACGATGGAAAAGCCGAGCCGCTTCCACAGGTGGATCGCGGGATTGTTCGTGCTGACGACGAAGTTGAACTGCATGGCCAGGTAGCCCTTGCGGCGGGCCTCGCCGATGCTGTGCTCGCCGAGTAAATGACCCACGCCGACGCCCTGCGCGTTCGGACTGACCATGTACGACGCATTGGCGACATGCGCCCCGCGTCCCACGTGGTTCGGTTGCAGCTTGTACATCCCGAGGATCCGCTCCTCGCCGCGCACCGCGACATAGGTCGACGCCTCGGGTGCGAACCAGTAATCGTAGGTGTCTTCGCGACTCGTGTCCGCGTCCTGGGCATAGGTTTCACCCTCGGCCGCGTGCGCCTGGAAAATGGTCCACATAGCATTGAAATCAGTTTCAGTAGCGGGACGAATCTGGATGTCTTTCACTGCGTGACCTGCTGGGACGTATCGAAAGCGCAAGATTCTACCTTGGGATTCGGCTGCACGGATGCCGATCCGGTAAGGGGACGTAGAAAATTTCCGCTGAATAAAGGTAGGAAAGACTTCGTGCCGCCCGTTACTGCTCCGCCCGCTTCAATCGTTCCAATCGGAAATCAACCGACGCCGGCCGGCCCGGCAGGCGCAGGCTCGCGCGCGCCGGCGGCGCCTCGCTGATCACTTCGCCGGCACGCAGCACGAGCCGGCGCGCGGCGCGCAGGCGGATGGCCTCGACGGGGTCGCCCGCGTCGAGCCAGACGAGGTCCGCGCGGCAGCCCGGCGCGATGCCATAGCCCGGCAAGCCGAGGATGCGCGCGGGCGTTTCCGTGACGGCCTGGAAGCACAGTCGCATCGCGGCCTGGCCCGTCATCTGCGCGACGTGCAGGCCCATGTGCGCGACTTCCAGCATGTCGCCGGAACCGAGGCCGTACCACGGATCCATCACACAATCGTGGCCGAACGCCACCGGCACGCCGGCCGCCAGCAATTCCGGCACGCGCGTCATGCCCCGGCGTTTCGGGTACGTGTCGTGGCGGCCCTGCAGGGTGATGTTGATGAGGGGATTCGCGATCGCGGCGACGCCGGATTCCGCCATCAGCGGCAGCAGCTTGCTCACATAATAGTTGTCCATCGAGTGCATCGACGTGAGATGCGAGCCGGCGACCCTGCCCTGCAGGCCGAGGCGCAGCGTCTCCGCGGCAAGGGTCTCGATGTGGCGCGACAAGGGATCGTCGCTTTCGTCGCAATGCATGTCGACCATCAGCCCCTGCTCCGCCGCGAATTCGCACAGCAGGCGCACGGACTCGGCGCCGTCGGCCATCGTCCGTTCGAAATGCGGGATGCCGCCGACGACGTCCACGCCCATCCGGATGGCGCGCTTGAGATTGTCGAAAGCGGTCTTGCTGCGCAGCAGGCCGTCCTGCGGGAACGCGACGAGTTGCAAATCGATGTAAGGCGCGACCTTGCGCTTGACGTCGAGCAGCGCCTCCACGGCCAGCAGGCGGTCGTCGCACACATCGACGTGGGTGCGGATCGCCAGCAGGCCGCGCGCCACGGCCCAGTCGCAATACTGCAACGCGCGTTCGACGAGCGCCTCCTGCGCCAGTTGCGGCTTCAGCTCGCCCCACAGCGCGATACCTTCCAGCAAGGTGCCCGATTCGTTCACGCGCGGCAGGCCATAGCTGAGCGTCGCGTCCATGTGGAAATGGGCGTCGACAAACGGCGGCGTCACGAGGTCGCCGCCGACGTCGATCTCGCGCGCGCCACGTTGCGGCAAGGCGGGCTCGACGGCAGCGATGGTGCCGCCTGCGATGGCGATGTCGACCTTGCGGCCATCGGCCAGGGTGGCGTTGCGGAGAACGAGATCCATGCGCGGGCTCCTGATGGTTGGGACCTCATCAGATTACCACGCTGATCATCTTGTCAATGATATATATCAAACCTCAATGCTGCACCGCAAGATTTCCTTGCAAAAACAACATAGAATTCCCTTTTCATCCCGCATGAACCCCTTTACACTAGACTTATTGCAGTGCGTCATAAACCGAATGGTTACAACCTGAAAGACAAGGAACCCAGATGACTTCATTCTCCGAACAGTTGTCCGCCGTCCGCAAGTCCCAATGGGAAGCACAGCTCGACGTGTTCCGGGCATTGAGCCAGCGCGCGATCGACAGCGCCGAACAGCTGATTGCGCTCAACATGAAGACCTCCCGCGCGTCGGTCGAACAAGCTACGGGAACCTTCAAGCAATTGCTCGAAATTACCAACCCGCGCGATTTCCTGGCCATCGGCACCACGGCCCAGGGCCAGTGGCAGCAATTCTTTTCCTACGGCCGCGAGCTGCTGGGCATTGCCGCCGGCACGCACGAGCGCAGCTGGAGCACGCAGCAGCCGCTGCAACTGGTGCCCGCCGCGACCGCGAACATCCCGACGTCCGTGCCCCAGTTCATGGAGCAGGCAGCCATCGCGACGGCCGATGCGGCCACCGTGAACAGCGAGATCGTCAGCGCCGCCGTCGATACCGGCTGCGCGCTGGCCGAAGCGGCGCTGGACGCGGGTGCCCAGGCCATCAGCCGTGACGAAGAAGCGGCCGCGCCGCAGGCCGAGCCCCAGACCGAGCCGCAGGCGCCCGAACCGATCACGACCACCGTGACCGAAGCGGTGTCCGCGGAACCGGAAGCGCCGGCCGCCGATCCGGTCGAAACGGCCATCGCCGACGAGGTGCCGCCCGCCAGGGCCAAGCCGCTCGCGAAAGCGCTGAACAAGGTCGCACCGAAGCCGGCCGCCGCCGAGCATCCGATCGCATCGACCGTGCCGCTGGAAGCGGGTCCGCACGTGGAACTGCCGATCGTCACGCCGACCGAGAGCACGCCGCCGCTGCGCGTCGTGACGCACGGCGGCAAGACCTCGCGCTCGCAGCGCAAGAAGTAACGGCGGCACGGCATCTGCAAAGGTGCTGTAAAACTAGTAAATTAGCGGGCCTTGGCCCGCTTTTTCTTTTTTCACTCACCAACAACAAGAACAGGATCTTCAATGGGTTTGGCAAAGCTGATCGGCGGCTTCGTGCGCCGGCACTGGCGTTCCTATGCGTCATCGGCGGTGATGCTGTTCGGCGTGGCCCTGTGCACCGTGCTCGTGCCGCGCAAGGTCGGCGCGATGATCGACGGCCTCGCCGCGCACCGCCTCGGCGGCCATGACCTGCTCATCCAGATCGCGCAACTGCTCGGCCTCGGCCTCGCGATCTATGGACTGCGCGTGGCGTGGCGCCTGCGCCTGTATTCCGCGTCCTACCGGCTCGGCGTGGAACTGCGCACGAAGTTGTACGACCGCCTGTCCGCGCAAGGCCCCGCCTTCTTCCAGCGCCAGCGCACGGGCGACCTGATGGCGCTCGGCACCAACGACATCGACGCCATCGAGCAGGCGGCCGGCGAAGCGATGCTGGCCGGCTTCGACGGCACGCTCACGCTCGTCATGGTTCTGGGCATCATGTTCCTCGGCGTGGACTGGCGCCTGACGACGATCGCCCTGCTGCCGTTCCCGTTGATGGCGCTGGCGTTCTGGCGCATCTCGAGCCACATCCACACGGCGTCGACGGATTCGCTGAAGCGCTTCTCCGCGCTGAACGACCACGTGCAGGAGACGCTGTCCGGCGTGCGCACCCTGCGCGCCCTCGGCCTGGAACAGCGCAGCGCCGACCAGTTCGCGCAACTGGCCGCGCGCGCCGCCGACGCGAGCCTCGCCGCGCAGAAATGGGAAGCGGCGTACGAACCGGCCGTCGGCCTCACGCTCACCGCCGCCACCGGCCTCACGCTGGGCCTCGGCGGCTATCTCGTGTGGCAGGGCCAGATCACGATCGGCAGCCTCACGAGTTTTACCATGTACCTCGGCCAGCTGATCTGGCCGATGTTCGCCGCGGGCTGGGTGCTGTCGCTGATCGAACGCGGACGCGCCGCCCTCGCGCGCCTGCAACCGCTGCTCGATGCGCCGCTGACCGTCGACGACCGCGGGACGCTGGAGACGCTCGCGCGCGGGCCGCTCGTGCTGGACCATGTCCGCTTCCATTACAGCGACGACGCGCGCCCCGCGCTGGACGACGTCTCGCTGCGCCTGGAACCGGGCAAGACGCTGGGCCTCGTGGGCACCACGGGCGCGGGCAAGTCCACGCTGCTGCGCGTGCTGCTGCGCCAGGCCACGCCGCAGCACGGCCGTGTGACATGGGGCGGCCACGCACTCGACGAATACACGCTTGCCACGCTGCGCGCGCACATCAGCTGGGTGCCGCAGGAATCGTTCCTGTTCTCCGCATCGATCGCGGAAAACATCGCCCTGGGCCACCCGGGCGCATCGCGCGCGGAGATCGAACAGGCGGCGAAGATGGCCGCGATCCACGACGACATCCTCCGCTTCCCCGACGGCTACGACACGCCCGTCGGCGAGAAGGGCATCACGCTGTCGGGCGGGCAGCGCCAGCGCGTGGCGATCGCGCGCGCGCTGCTGGCCGACAGCGCCCTGCTGCTGCTCGACGACGCGCTGTCCGCCGTCGACACGGGCACGGAAACGAACATCCTCGACCATTTGAACGACGTGCGGCGCGAACGCCCGGAACTGTCGGCGATCATCGCGAGCCACCGCCTGTCGGCCGTCGTGAACGCGGACCTGATCGTCGTATTGCGCGAAGGCCGCATCGTGGAGCGCGGCACGCACGACGAACTGCTCGCCCTGGACGGCTGGTATGCCAGCCAGTGGCGCTACCAGCAACTGGAGGCCAGCCTCGATGCCATCTGAAGACGTCAAGAAAAGTGCGAATAAGAGTGTAACTGCGGCGCAGGCGCGCCAGGCGACAAGCCTGCTGCGCCGCGCCGCCCATCCAGACCGCGCCCACCTCGGCTGGGCCACGCTGTGGCTGATCCTCGCGGCCGGCCTGGAAGTGGTCGGTCCCCTGCTGGGCAAGAAGCTGATCGACGACCACCTGCTACCGCACCACCTCGACTGGACGCGCATGGGGTGGCTGCTGGCCGGCGTCGTCGTCACGGGTATGGCCGCGTCGTGGCTGCGCTTTTTGCAGCTCGTGCGCCTGTCCGGCATGGCGATGCGTGCCGTGCAGCGCCTGCGCGAATGGGTCTATGGCCACGTGCTGCGCCTGCCGATGGCCTTCTTCGACCGCGCCATCACGGGCCAGCTCGTGAGCCGCGTCACCAACGACACCGAGGCGGTGAAAACCCTGTATATCCAGGTGCTGTTCGTGATCCTCGATTCCAGCATCGTCCTCGTCGGCACGTCCATCGCGATGGCGTGGCTGGACTGGCGCCTGATGGTGATCGTGCTGGCGCTCGTGCCCGCGGTCCTGGGCATCGTGTGGCTGTACCAGCGGCTGTCCGCGCCGGCGGTCACGCGCGCGCGCGCGCTGCGCAGCGACATCAACGGCCAGATGGCGGAATCCATCGGTGGCATGAGCGTGCTGCAGGCGAACAATGCGCAGCACCGCTTCGGCCAACGCTTCGCCCACACCAACGACCAGCACTACACGGCCCGCGTGGCCGAGCTGCGCGCCAACGCCTTCCTGCTGCGGCCGGCGCTCGATTTCCTCAACGTGGTCCTGCTGGCCGTCGTCATCTACAGCTTCGGCCAGCGCAGCATGAATGCCGTCGAAGTGGGCGTGCTGTACGCGTTCATCAGCTACATCGCGCGCGTCGTGGAACCGCTCATCCAGATCACGATGCAGTTCTCGGGCCTGCAGCAGGCGGTCGTCGCCACGGCGCGCGTGGCCGCGCTGCTCGACGAAGCGGGTGCTGCCGAGCATGCCGCCGGGCGCGTCGTGTCCGC